>JAPLUP010000444.1 GCA_026397575.1 Candidatus Zixiibacteriota bacterium | reverse complement strand
GCCTAAGAAAACCTCCTTGCCGAAGGCAAGGCACTCTCTTAACCGTAAAGTGAAATTGTCCAATTCGCGCTGAACCAGTACACCTGAAGGGCAGATAAATATCCTCCAGCACAGCCATCGTCTCCGCTGCCATTACTTTGTATTTAAGCTCAGCGGTGAGATTGCCCTGTTTTCCAAGTGACTCAAGTATTGCCTCTCGCCTTTTGTCCAGTTCAGCAAGCTGTTCGAGTCGGTCGCGAATATTGGTTATCACAACCTCATCAAGGCTTCCTGTCGCTTCTTTACGGTATCTGGCAATAAACGGAACTGTGGCGTTTTCAGTCAATAGCAGAGCGACGGCCCCGACCTGTTTTGCGGTTATATTCAATTCATCTGCTATTCTGAGTATATGTTTTTCTTCCATGCTGTATTACACTCTCAATCTCATCCGATACTTCTTCAACTCCTTTGCTCAACTGACTCTGCTGGTGAAGGACTCATAGCATTGCTCCCAAATGCTCCCAAAATAATACCACCATTTCATGGTAGGAGCAAGAACTTCGCCCTGCTTGACAACAGGAGCAACAAGAATGTAGGTATATCTTTTTTTTGCCGAAGAAAAAAAAGATATATGTTCTCAGCAGGTCAGTAGGGAGTATCTCCCCCTACCACCCTCACAATTCTCCTGTATTGACTCTAATCTAAAAACTATTGATGATGAGACCTGTGTGGGGTGGGTAGTTGTCATTTGTTTCTAATCTTCAATAGGATTTAATATGAGCAGGGACAGTTCTGCCCTGCTTGACAACATCACAATCTGTGATAGGTTCGGGGGGAGTTGCACATTGCCATAAACACCAATGCTCAGTACAATGCTGGAGAAGGTCTTTGTAGTTGCTCGCAAAGAGGTGCTGGTACCACTTACAATAAATATGTTGCCGAACGAGTCAACATCTCTATCGAAACCGAATTTCATATAGGATGGCAACCGGTCCACCATTGCCATCTCACTGAGGCAAAGCAGAACCCCTAAGACTACCGCAGATTCAAAAAGCACCTTTCTCATTCTTTTGCCCTCTGGATTGCTCTACCTGAGTGAATGTTTGACCTGCGTTTCACCCGAATTGGTCCCTTGATCCCACATACTGTACTGGTTCACCGTGAACTGGACAATTTCACTTTACGGTTAAGAGAGTACCTTGCCTTCGGCAAGGAGGTTTTCTTAGGCATTGGGGAGTTCTGGATTACCATTGCCAGAGAGGGTTCTGGGCGGCCGATTTGAAAACGACCACCCATACGGCAATCCGTCACACCCAGTTGGCTATCCCTGGTAGGTTGCACCTCTCCAGAGCCTGCTTCCGTTTCGCCAGCCAACGTCATGGTTGCTATCAGTTCGGATGTTGTCAAGGGGTTGTTTATCAAGATGCTTTCCTTTTGGCCCGGCGTGTTTCTCTTGCCAGAGCGAGTTTGGCCTCACGCTGAGCCAGAATCGTCGCGGCCCGGCCTTCAAGCTTGTCTTTCGGCGTCACGTAACCGATCGCACTGTGCAGCCGCCGGGTATTGTAATGGTTCACAAAATCGGCCACGATGGTCCTGGCGTCGGCCAGCGACAACGGTGTATGGACGCGAATGCATGTACCCTTAATCGTCTTGTGGTAGCGTTCGAGTTTGCCGTTGCTTTGGGGATAGTACGGCGAGGTCTTCACATGGGTCATGCCGCTAAGCCGGATGAACTCCTTGAAATCCCTGGCGATGAACTGGGGCCCATTGTCGGAGATGATCCGGGGTCGAGCGTCTGGAAAGGCCTCTCGAGCCCGCTGGAGGATGGTTTCGACATCCGCTTCGGTCATCTGCTCGCGTATCTCCCAGTGGACGATGTATCGGCTGAAGCCGTCTAAGAGGCTGCACAGGTAATAAAATGTGCCGCAGATGTTGAGGTACGAGATGTCGATGTGCCAGTGTTCATGGGCCGCCAGGGGCTGCTGGAAGCCGTCACCCTTCTTTGAGGGCGTCCGGTTCCAGCGACGGAGCAACCCCGCCGTGGTCAATACCCGATAAACGCTGCTGGGACTGACCGCGACAATATCATCGTCCATCATCATGTACGTCAGACGCCGGTAGCCTTCCAGAGGATGGTCGTGATAGTAAGCCATAATCGCCTGCTTTTCCCAATCGGCCAGCCAGGAATCCCGCGGAATCCAGGCATTGTGTTCATTGACTTTGCCGTAACGAGACCGCCAGTCGTAGAACTTGCTGCGGGCGATGCCGATCCAGCTCACCATAGTGTCCACCTTAATCCGGGTCCTGTCGGACCAGTAATGCACGTAGTCCACCAGATCATATCGAGCGTCCGGTTCCATCCATGCTCCCTTCAGTCCTGACCAAGACTTTTTTTTAGCTGCACGTGGGAGGCCATGATCTCGGCGATTACCTCGTCCTTGCCGGCCAGTTTGGACTCCAGACGGGAAATCTTTTGCTCCAGGTTGTGGCAGCGTCGCTGCTGGAGGCTGTCGTGGCCCTTGTCAAAGGCGGCCGATCCCCCCTCGAACAGGGTCTTCTGCCACTGGTAAAACTGGGTGGGCCGGATGCCACACTCGTCACAGACATCGGATATGGGCCTCTTCTCGACAAGATGCTTACGCAAAATCGCCACTTTTTCCTCAGCCGAAAACTGTCGTCGTTCCTTCGTCATGGTCATTTCCTTTCAAAAATCGCAGAGAGTAACAAAATTCCAGGAAATGTCCAATTCCAACTGAAGCATTACACGGGGATACCAGCCGCGCCATTGCTCCTGAAATGAGTTACGCGTGTCAAAGGTCAGGAACAGGTAGTACTTGTCCTTGTACTTGTGCATCTCCGGGGCCCAGATGTTGATCACACGGATGTCACTCCAGATGTCCTGCGGTGTCCGGAAGATCGTCTTGTCTTGGGGCCCTGCCAAGTCTTAAGGTCCTTGCTGGTATACATGCGCACGCTGTTCCGGCCCGGACCGACCATGTAGTAGGTCTCGGATGCTGCATCCGGCAAGATGCACACGTCTCGCATGTAGATTTCCGACAGGTGGACAATCTCATTGGAATCCTGGGGCGGTCTTCGTCGCTGTGCCCAGGCAGGCATGGCTGTAATAAACGCCGTAACAAGGATAACACTGATTTTAGAAGTGCTCATATCATATCCTTTCATCTTAAGTAAGAGCCATGCCGGCAACTTGAGGTAGCCTTTGGCCGCGACTGAATTATTCGATCTCGCCCGCTGTTTCTACTCGCACGAGATGATGATCAGCGAAAGATTCGTTGGGAAAAGA
>JAPLUP010000435.1 GCA_026397575.1 Candidatus Zixiibacteriota bacterium | reverse complement strand
CGCCAATGGCTTCCGCTTTTCGCGCCAACGACTATTATGGAGGCGTCAACGCCGTTGTCGATGGCATCATTCAGGCCATTGGCGGTGAATACGATCCACCTCAAAGCAAGAACGCTGGTGGCCACAATCCGATCTCTTTCGTAATCGTCATGATAATCGGCGCCGTGGTTCTTTTGCTGAGAATCTTCGGTGGCGGAATGACCGGCGGTTTCCGGGGACCCTTTGGTGGTGGTTGGACAAGCGGTGGCCTATTTAGTGGAGGCGGTGGTGGTGGAGATGGCTTCAGCTTTGGCGGTGGTAGTTCCGGTGGCGGTGGCGCCAGCGGTGGCTGGTAAGGAAGACAAGGCAGATGGCATCATTAGTTGATAAGTGTTTTTCGGAAGGTGACCTCAAGCAGATCACCGAGGCGGTCAAGGCCGCCGAACTTAAGACCTCCGGCGAAATCGCTATTATGATCGCTCCGCACTCCAAACATTGGCTCGTTGATCGCTGGTTGTTCTCTGCCGCACTGGGGATCGTCTTCTCGCTGGTCTCGCTCTATCTTACGCGCGAAAGCAACTGGGGGACTTATTACAACTTCACCCAGGCTGCTCTCTGGGGTGTCATCGGATTCCTGATCGGCTACTTCGGTATTAATCTCTGGTTCAAACGGCTCTTCGCGCGTCACAAGGCCGTTTGGAAGAACGCGCTAAGACACTTCGCCAAGCTGCGACCAACTCGCGGTCACACCGGCGTGCTGATCTTCATTTCGGTGGACGAAAACGAGGCGGCAATCGTTGCCGATAAAGCCATTGCCGAAAGACTTGATCAGAACTACTGGCAACTGCCACATGGTATGATCGAAAAAGCTATGCAGAAGGGACGTCACGCCGAAGGCATCATCGAAGCCATTCAGGAAATCGCTACGCAACTGGCGCAATTCTTCCCACGCGAGGCAGACGACATCAACGAACTCCCGGACGGCCCGGAAATTGTCGATCTGTAATTCCCCGGAACCAAAACCCGTTCTTGTCAGTAACAGAGACATTGCATGACCAGCGCCGCTGGCGTATCTTGCATAGGGAGATCTTGTTACCAGAAAGATGCCAGGAGGTATTATGACACGGTATTTGACTATTTTGCTTGCGGTTCTTTTCGCGATTACGTCGCTGCCGCATAGCGCAGTTGCAGAGGAACGCAAACCTTTGCCGATGGACTCGGACACTATCCGATCTAGCCCTGGACAAGGCCGGGCCTTCTTTGTTGAAGAGGATGCTTGGGTCGAGTACATGGATGAGCAGGTGCACGAGCAGTATTTCGTGCAGGCACGTGAAGCACTGGCAAAAAACGACAAGAAAGAGGCAGCTCAACAACTGGGACGTGGAGTTCTCTACATGCGCATGGAAGGCGGTCGAGCTTCGAAGGAAGCCAAGCCCATTCTCAAGCAGTCGGAGTTGATTCTCAAGCACATGGTGGACGGTCTGAAGTCTGGAACCACGCCTACACTGACCGCGCTCGACAGCGCTTATGCGCGTGCCAACTACGCACTGGCCTTGCATCATTATCTGAATGCCAAGGAAAACTGGGTTGATCGAGCCGGCAACGTGGTTGGCCACGATCTTAAAGCGACTGCTAACGAGCTGCGGTTCGCGATCGTTTGGAGCGGCCAGACGCTGTCGGAGAGCACAAAGCAAACTCTCTATGACGTTGCAGTCGTGGGAGAGGCAATGGCAGACAACAGTGACTACACCAATGACGATGTTGACAAGTCAATCGCGACTATGGGTCAACAGGTAGACCTTGTCGGTAAAAACCCTGCTTTTGCCAGATAGGTGCGTAAATATGGCGCGAATAATGCTATTCGCGATGTCAATAAACAAGCGGACCTCGACTTGCGCTTCCGGTGGCGGATGAACGGTCTGTGCGGTCTCGCTGTGTCGTTCGAAGATTGTCCGGGGTCGCCGTTTTCGCGGGAATGGCCGGTACCGCTGACACGCACTCCTGAACTCCACCCCAGCCTGGATTCCCGCCTTCGCGGGAATGACAAATAGGGACCTGGATTCCCGCCTTCGCGGGAATGACAAATAGGGACCTGGATTCCCGCTTTCGCGGGAATGACAAGGAAGAGGCGGTCGTGACCGGATAGACCCGGATCACCCAAGGCACGGACAGGACAAGAGATTCTCCAGACATAGTCTGAGCGACTCATATAGTAGGAGCAGAGCCACCCTTGCGGGTGGGGTACCCCTCGGAAACGCGGAACGGGTTGCGGGGAAAAGGGGACGCTCCTCCATAAAGTCACCAACATCGCAAACGTCCGCTACTGTAGCGAGGTCGATCGGACTCGCGGGTGTCACGGTACGCTCTATTACTGGGTTCCGTTTGACGGTGTTAACTGTTCTTCGGCAGCGATCGTCATGACAGGTTTGACCCAAATCGAAGACGATCGCGACGGAAGACATACGAGACCCAT
>JAPLUP010000252.1 GCA_026397575.1 Candidatus Zixiibacteriota bacterium | reverse complement strand
AAGCTGATCTACAACATGCTGTTGTTGACGATTCTGTGTCTATTGCTGACGCCGCTCTATGCAGTATTCATGAACGTGACGGTGCCTGATTGGCCGCTCTTTCTGCTGGTGATACTCCTGGGGATAATCGGGCTTTCCGGCGCGACCACGATTATCGGCGCTATCGTAGCCAAGGCGAATATCCGGGGCGCGTTGTTTGCGGTGTTGTCGTTTCCGGTTTTGCTGCCTTTATTAGTGGCGGCAATCGGCGGCACCGATGCGGCGCTCGCGGGAGCCGGTTGGGCTGGCGCCGAAAATCACGTTAAACTTCTTGTCGCCTACGCTGTTATAATGATTACGGCTTCGGCGGTGTTATTCGATTTTGTGTGGAATGGTTAGAAAGTATCTGCAAATAGGTTTGTTCGTTTTACTGGCGGGAGTGATCTATTTCAGTTTCACCGCACCCGCGCCACAGCAGATCATTGGTGAGGCATCGCGAATCTTCTACTATCATATACCGATGGCTTGGCTGACGGTGGTTGCCTATGCCGTAAATCTGGTATACGCCATTCGTTTTCTAAAGACCCGTTCGGAACTTGATGATTTCCGCTCGCTCTGGTCGGCGGAACTGGGCACAATGTTTTGCGTGCTGGCGACGATTTCCGGATCGTTGTTCGCAAAGGTGACGTGGGGGGTTTACTGGACCTGGAGCGAGCCCCGTATGTTGTCGATTTTTATTTTGCTGCTGATTTACGGCGCCTATCTATCGCTCAGGGCTGCGATTCCGACTCCGGAGCGCAAAGGAATCATCAGTGCCGCCTACTCGATCTTCGCGTTCCCGACAGTACCGTTTTTCATTTTCATCATGCCGCGAATGATGCAGTCGTTGCATCCGGCCGATTCGGTGGTTGACAAGAATTTGCATTTTACGATGGGAGGGACGGTATTGCCGATCTTTTTAGTCTCTCTTTTCTCGTTCACGGTGTTATATTTCTGGCTGTTCGGATTGGGCATCCGCTTGCACAAAGTACAACTGGCACGCTCTGAAGAAGCGTAGGAAGATAGTATGGGCAGTAATTACACGGTGATGTTTGCGAATCTGGTTATCTGGGCGGGGATATTCCTGTTTCTGTTTCGGCTCGACAAGAAGGTTTCCGATTTGGAGAAGAGGAAATGAAAGTGAAACTGATCGTTGCGGTGGTGATCGTTGTGGTCGTTGCCGTCTGGGCGTTTTCGTCTTTCACCAAATCAATGACCTCCTATGTTTCATTTAGCGAAGCGCAGAAACGGCCGCAACGAGTGCAGGTGATGGGGGCGATTGACCATGAAAAGGTCGTCTGGGATGTGGATCATAAGCAACTGACGTTTCCAATTACCGACACTGCCGGTGTCACAATGCTCGTCCGGTATACCGGTACCATGCCGGGCAACTTTGGACAGGCGACTCATGCCGTTTGCGTGGGCAAATATAGCGGCCAGGTTTTTGAAGCCGAGCAATTGCTGGTTAAGTGCCCTTCCAAATATCAGGGAGAATCCTAAGACATGCCAATAGGAAACACGCTTCTGGCGATTGCCTGCGCGACGGCGGCTCTCGCCACAGTGGGTTATGGTATGACCCTTCTTAACCGAAACGCCTTGGTGTCTCTGGCGTGCAAAGCCTACTACGTTTTCGCGGCGGCCGTTGTCCTGATGTCCATCTACTTCTTGCAGCAGATACTCGACCACAATTTCTCCCTAGTCTATGTGCATGATTATTCGTCGCGCGATCTGGGTTTGGGTTTTCTGATTTCGACATTCTGGGCGGGGCAGGTCGGTTCATTTGCGTTCTGGCTGCTCTGCATCGCCGCCATCGGTATCTTCTTGGTTAGGCGGAAGAGCGAAAATCACTCGGCGGTGATGTTCTTCTATATGTTGGTGGTGTCGTTCTTCCTGACTTTGCTGGTTGCCAAGTCGCCGTTTTTGAAGTTTAGTCCCGAGGTCTTGGCGCAGTTTCCCGGAGGCGTTCCGCCCGACGGGCAGGGGCTGAATCCGCTTCTGCAGAACTACTGGATGGTGATTCATCCGCCGATTGTTTTCATCGGTTTTTCACTTCTGGCGGTTCCGTTCGCCTATGCGCTCGGAGCGCTTGCCCGCAACAACTACCGTGACTGGGTCAAGGAATCGTTTCCTTGGACTGCGTCGGCATCGTTCTTTCTTGGGACAGGTATATTCCTCGGCGGCTATTGGGCATACGAGACGCTCGGTTGGGGAGGTTACTGGGCGTGGGACCCGGTGGAAAATGCTTCGCTGATTCCGTGGTTGCTCAATCTGGCGCTGATGCACGGACTATTGATAGAACGCAGCAGAGGCGTATTCCGGCGCTCGAACCTCTTGTTGGCGATGTTCTCATTTCTCTTGGTAGTGTACGGTACCTTCCTGACCAGATCCGGAGTGCTCGCTGACTTCTCCGTGCATTCGTTCACCGATCTTGGCATTTCCGGCTATCTGATCTTCTTCATGGTATTCTTTGTGGCGCTTTCGGTATTGCTGCTGGCAGTCAGGGCTAAGCATGCCAAGACGGGGGCTGACATCAAGGATCCATATTCGGTCGACTTCGCTATTGTCATAGGGATTTTTTTCCTGGTGCTGTTGTCAGCCCTGACTTTGGTCGGGACTTCAGCGCCATTGATCACGCGCATATTCGGCGAACCCTCCAGTGTTTCGGCACAGTTCTATAACACGACCACGCTGCCGATGGCGATTATCATCGCACTGCTGGCCGGATTGTCGCCGTTTCTCGTTGCAAAAGACCAGTCTTTCGGGGATGTTATGAAGCGACTATGGGCGCCATTGGCCTTGTCGCTTGTGGCTACAGTCCTTTCGATCTTCTTTGGCGTTACGAATTTCCTCTATCTGCTGATGATCTTCTTCGCCTGTTTTGCTCTCTTCGGCAACATCGCGGCAGTCTACTATCAGCCTGGCAGAGTTGGTTTGCGGATCGGCGGTTTCATCACCCACATGGGTTTTGGCATCATGATGATCGGCATCGTTGTCTCGTCGGCCTTCTCGGAGACAGAAAAGGTCAATCTGTATGCGGGTCAGGACCCGATCAGCGCCTTCCAATATAAAATTAGCTACAAAGGCATGGCTGGTGATGTTACGACCAAAGACAATTACGCTCGACTTGAAGTTGATGACCAAGGGCAACATTTTCAGGCAGACCCAAAGCTGTTTATCGCCAAGGAAAATCAGGGGATGATGCGCAAGCCGTACATCCGCAAGCATCTGCTTTATGACCTTTATCTTTCGCCACAGGACCAACAGATGGTTGGCGACGGGAATCAGTTGGTGCTGAGTAAAGGCGAGACGGGTAAGATCGGCGACTATGGTGTTAAGTTTGCGAATTTCGACGTGGGCAATCACGGCGAAACTGGCGATATGCAGGTTGGCGCAGTGTTGGAGGTTACTCGCGGTTCGGAAACCAAAGAGGTAGTGCCGCGCATGGCGTTTACGCGCGGTGGCAAGCAGTTTATCAAGGCCGATATGCCAAACGGCGACGGCAGTATCATTCTACAGGACATTCAGGCGGATGCCGGCAAGGTGTCGTTGGCGTTTTCTGGCGTACCGGGAATGGATGTCATGGACCTATTGGTGCTGGAAGTATCCAAGAAGCCGCTTATCAATCTGGTGTGGCTTGGAGTAGTCATGGTTTGTGGCGGGACGTTCATTTCTTACGTCCGCCGCCGGCGACTTCAGGCGCAGCAGGTGTAACCCATTGTTAGTTATTGCGATACAGTCAAGGCGAATTGAGAGAGCGGCGGGCAACATTGCGGTTCGAAACCGTTTGCGAGACAGCATAAACCTGATATCATGCCGCATTTGATGAGGCCAGAATGACCGAGTTCCAGAAGTTAGCCGATCGAATTATCAAATACTACCTTGAGACTTCCCCCGTATATGCTACCTCGGTTGGAAACCACGACCATGATCATCTGCTCGATCGTCTTGACGCCGACTTTCGTACCCAGAGAGCGGCGAAGCTCCGTGGGTTTGTCAACAGTCTTGAAAAGCTTGCGACACATGCTGACCGGTCGCCGGATGAACAAGTGGATCTGCAAGTTCTTGAAGGTGCCCTCCGAACTGATATACTGCTTGAGGAGGATTATTGTCGCTGGAAGCGCGATCCGTCGTTTCCGATTGAACTGGCAATGTATGGCTGCTACGTGCTCGTGCTGCGTGAGTTTGCACCACTATCGCAGC
>JAPLUP010000094.1 GCA_026397575.1 Candidatus Zixiibacteriota bacterium | reverse complement strand
CTCTCAGTTGCACGTGATTTCATCGTCTATTCCGGCCGATTTGGAGACGCCCGTTTCGGCATATTTGAAGCTGAAAAAACATGGCGCCAAGTGCCTCTTGGAAAGCGTCGAAAGCGGAACGATCGTCGGGCGATATTCCTTCATCGGAATGCGGCCGGAATTCAGGATAATCGTTACCCGCGAACAAGTTGAGATCAAGAATGGTAAGACTGCAATGGCAATTCCGCTAACATCGGAAAAGTCGGCGCTGTCCATTGTCAAATCGCTCCTGCAACAGGTTAAGCTCACCGGCGTTCACGACCACCCCCGGCTTTTGGGCGGCGCCGTGGGTTTTATCAGCTACGATTTCGTCCGCTGCCTCGAAAAAATTCCCGACCTGTTGCCAGACGATCTCCATCTGCCTCTGGCAATGTTCCACATGATTGATACTCTCCTGGTTTTTGATCACGTCCGCAGGAAAATCGACATCCTGTGCCTTACCGATGCCTCTACGGAAAGGGAAGCTGAGGATAAGATAAACTCTATCAAGGCATCCCTTCTTGAACCCCTGTCGCTACCGAGTCCGGAGCGCTGTCAGACGCCGTCGGCGAAACCCGTATCCGATTTGACGCCGGATCAATTTTGCCGAGCGGTCGACGATGTCAAGCAGCACATACGGGCGGGTGACGTTTACCAGCAGGTCATTTCCCGCAGGCTCCGAGGGAGCACGTCGGCTGATCCGTTTCTGGTCTACCGCTCGCTGCGGATGCTGAATCCGTCACCATATATGTACTTCCTTGATTTTGATGATGTCGTTCTCATCGGTTCTTCACCGGAAGCTATGGTTCGCCTTGAGAACCGCACTGCGACCATTCGCCCTATTGCCGGAACCAGACCTCGGGGTAAGACCGAAGATGAAGACAGGAAACTTTCCGAGGAGCTTCTCGCCGACGAGAAGGAGCGGGCCGAGCACGTTATGTTAGTTGATCTGGGTCGGAATGACCTGGGACGATGCTGCGAAGTTGGTTCAGTCAAGGTGACCGATTTCATGATAGTTGAACGCTTTTCACATGTTATGCACCTGACCTCGAACGTCACCGGGAAGCTCAATCCCGGGCTGGACCAGTTTGATTTGTTCCAAGCCACCTTTCCGGCTGGCACAGTTACGGGCGCCCCGAAGATTCGAGCCATGCAGTTGATCGAAGAAACAGAGAAGACCAAACGTGGTCCCTACGCCGGAGCGGTCGGTTATTTCAGCCTATCTGGCGATTCCGATTGGTGTATCAATATCCGAAACATCACCATGAAAGGCCAAGATTATTATCTGCAAGCAGGCGCTGGCATTGTGGCCGATTCAGTTCCGGTTAACGAATTCGCCGAAACTGAGAGCAAGATGGCGGCCTTAAAGAAGGCAATCGAAATCGCCGAAAGGGGCTTGAGATGATAGTCATAATCGACAATTACGATTCCTTCACATATAACCTGGCTCAATATGTTGGGGAACTGGGGCACGAATTCAAGGTGTTTAGAAACGACGCCATAACAACTGCGGAAATAGTTGAGATAAACCCCTCGCACCTGATAATTTCTCCCGGACCGGGACGTCCGGAAAATGCCGGAATCTCTTGCGACGTAATAACACACTTCTCCGATAAGATGCCGATTCTCGGAGTCTGTCTCGGACATCAGTGCCTTGCTCACGCTTTCCATGGCACAGTTGCCTCGGCCGATCGACTGATGCACGGCAAAGTGTCGCAGATATACCATTCCGGAAAGGGAATATTCCGAGGGATACCGTCGCCTTTCGAGGCTACCCGGTATCATTCTCTGGTAGCTCTGGCGGAATCCCTCCCAGAGCAAATTGAGGTCACCGCTCACACAGCCGATGGCGAGGTGATGGGCATCAGACTGAAAAACAGGCCGGTGGAAGGGGTGCAGTTTCATCCCGAATCGATTCTTACCAAACATGGTAAGCAGCTTCTGGGCAACTTTCTGGCAACGAGGTAGACTATGAAAGATACTATCAAGAAACTTAGCGAAGGCCTTGACCTGACTGCTCCCGAGTGTGGGGAAGCAATGGAGAAGATCATGTCCGGCGAAGCCACTCCCGTACAGACTGCGGCTTTCCTGACCGCTCTGCGTCTGAAAGGCGAAACCACCGACGAAATCCTCGGGGCCGCCCGGCTACTCAGAAGCAAGGTGCGACCGGTGACACATCATCAGGAAATGGTTTTTGATAACTGCGGAACCGGAGGTGACGGTTCGGGAACATTTAACATCTCCACCACGGCTGCTATCATTATCGCGGCCTGTGGTGTCCCTGTCGCCAAACACGGTAATCGGTCGGTATCAAGCAGTTGCGGCAGTGCTGATGTTCTCCAGCAGTTGGGAGTGGAATTACTGCTTTCCCCTGAGCAGATTGGGAAATGCATCGATGAAGTCGGTTTCGGTTTTCTCTTTGCGCCCAATCTGCATCCAGCAATGAAAACAGTGGCTCCGGTGAGGAAGGAATTGGGGTTCCGCACAATTTTTAATCTGCTTGGGCCCCTGACGAACCCCGCTTCCGCCACTCATCAATTGATCGGGGTTTTTGACAGCAGTTATGTCGAGAGAATAGCCGAATCGGCACGTCGTCTGGGCATCGCGAGAGTAATGGTAGTTCACAATCAAGAGGGAGTGGATGAAATCGCCACAACCGGTCTGAACCAGATCTGCACCGCCGAAAATGGGACGTGCCGATCATTCCAACTGGATCCGCAAGATTATCATTTTCAGCTCTGCGGCGTGAACGAGTTGCGCGGTGGCGATGCCGGCCAGAGCGCGAACATCACTCTCTCTATCTTAAGAGGAGAAAAGGGGGCGCGAAGGGATACGGTCATATTGAACGTTGCAGTGTCTCTTCACTTGGTTGGCAAGGCCGACAGTATTGATACCGGCATTGAGATTGCCGCCGACTGTGTCGATTCCGGGCTCGCCCTGAAGAAACTTGAGACCTTCGCCGCATTGACCAGGAAACTTTGCCATGCTTGAACAGATTGTTTCATACAAGAGAAGCCAACTCGACGCAATCGACACGACTGCTGGAATCAAAATGATGGAAGCCATGATAGGCAACCTGCCCCCCACGATCAGTTTCAGAGCAAAGCTGCAAGCAGAACCTGACATCTCGATAATTGCCGAGATCAAGAGGCACTCTCCGTCTCGAGGAACTCTGAACACTCATCTGGGAATAATCGAACTGGTGCGGTCGTACGAAAGAGCCGGCGCCGCGGCAATTTCGGTTTTGACCGAAGACAGGTTTTTCCGAGGGTGCCCTGACGACTTGGTCACAACCAGGAGCAACACCTCTTTGCCGATTTTGCGAAAGGATTTCATTATTGACGAGTATCAGGTCTGGGAATCACGCGTGATCGGGGCAGATGCCATACTTCTGATAGTCAGTGTCCTGTCCGGTGCGGAGTTGGCACGGCTTAGTCGGCTGGCTCAGGCGCTCGATCTTGATGTTATCACTGAAGTTCATGATCGGAGTGAATTGGACGTTGCTCTTTCTCTATGCCCTCGCATAATAGGCATTAACAATCGCAATCTGGCGACCTTCGAAACCGATCTAACTACCTTCGAATCGCTCGCTTCTGTTGTTCCCGCTGACACTCTCACAATCAGTGAAAGTGGCGTGTTTAGTCGGGACGACATCCTCTTCCTGAAGGAGCGCGGAGCTGATGCGGTCCTGGTTGGCGAGAGCATTATCGTCAGTCCTGACCCATACTTGAAAATCCGCGAGCTGCGAGGGACAACCCCATGACCCGAATCAAGATTTGCGGCATAACCAATATTGAAGATGCAATGAAGGCGGCGGAACTCGGTGCTCATGCGGTCGGATTCATATTTTCCGAAGGACCGCGCCGGGTCGATCCTGAAATGGTAAGAAGTATTAGCTCTGCGCTCCCTCCGTTCATTAGCAAAGTTGGCGTATTCGTCAATGAGGAAAGGGAAGTGATAGAGCATCAGGCTCGTTTGTGCCGTTTGGATGTTGTTCAAATACTTGCCTCGGACGATCGCGACGACAATCACTCATACAGCGTCCCCACGATAAGAACCTTCCGGGTCGCGAATATGGACATTCTAACGATAATCGGTCAATCAAACGCTACTTTTTTCTTGATGGATACTCTCGATCCGCGACAAAACGGCGGAAGTGGTCGCACCTTTGACTGGAACATTGCCAAGGAAGCGACAAAGTTGGGTCGCGTTATTCTCGCTGGCGGTTTGAGTCATCACAATGTTGCGGAGGCCCTCGATGTCGTACATCCCTATGCCGTCGACGTCAGCAGCGGCGTGGAGAAAAGTCCCGGGATCAAAGACCATGAGAAAATGCGCTTGTTTATTAAGGAGGTTCAGGCTTGGGACAACCGGATAGGTTAGGATATTTCGGTCAATACGGGGGACGTTTTGTTCCTGAGACAGTTATGGCCGCCTTGCTGGAATTGGAGCGAGAGTATCTCCGCGCCCGCCATGATAAGCGGTTCCGTGAAAATCTGCTTGATCTCATGCGAAACTACTCCGGTCGTCCGACGCCGCTGTACTTTGCCGAAGGGACGAGTCGTCGCCTGCAGGGAGCGCGCATATATCTGAAGCGCGAAGATCTAAATCACACCGGCGCTCACAAGATAAACAACTGCCTCGGACAAGGGCTGCTGGCGAAACAAATGAATAAGAAGCGAGTCATTGCCGAAACCGGAGCCGGTCAGCATGGAGTGGCGGTCGCCACGGTTGCTTGTCTGTTCGGCCTGACATGTACCGTCTATATGGGGCGAATCGATATGAAGCGGCAAAAGCCTAATGTAGACCGGATGCGGCTCTTAGGAGCCGAAGTTGTACCGGTTGATTCCGGAAGCAAGACCCTCAAAGACGCAACCAACGAAGCAATACGTGACTGGGTGACAAACGT
>JAPLUP010000484.1 GCA_026397575.1 Candidatus Zixiibacteriota bacterium | reverse complement strand
AAGGTGGATTGCTGGGCTGACTCAATTGACAGCGACACCTCATATCACATGACCGGTCTTGAAGTTGTCATTCCGCCCAATGGAATGGTCGTCCGGCATAATGGGGTACTGGATTCACTTTTCTCGTATTTTGTCTGCAATCCAGTAATTGACTCGGCAGGAGCCAATGCTGGTATGTGGAATACCCTTGGTGACCATCCATATCGGGCGACGTTGGATATTTATCCGCCGATTTATGACATTACCATAACGGTGGGTGACTCTAGCGCTAACTGTACGGATATTATTAACCTTAACGACTCGTTGTTCATTTACATAACGAATGCCAATGAGTTCATTAAGGACAGCACGATCACAGTCGATCTGTCCCAGTTCGGCTTGTCTGCAACCTATAAGATCAAGAACGATGCAAATCATTTCAGCAGAAACGCTTCGACTGATCCTGCAGACTTCACCTGGTACGATACGGTTAAGGTCGCTGTGCCGACACCGCCTAAGGGATTGGATTATGATACGGGTTACCGGATCTACTTTACCGCGACCGATAAGCACACGAATGTCGGTACGGTCGTATACCAGTTCAACACTCGTAAGATCGACACGATCCGGCCTCAGAAGGCTACGGCCAATTGGCTGAGGTTCTACCTCTCGGAGAACAACGTAGGCGATAGCTCGGCTGCGATTGGCGACCGACTGACGGTTGTCGCCGACCTCGGTCCCAGCGGCTATTTCGAGATTACGTCTGTTGGTATTGACGTGAGGAATTTCCTACCTGATTCGGGCTCGCTGGCGTTGGAAGATGTTACCAACGGCAACAACCTCTGGCGGAAAACCTTCCTCTTGAATCAGCCGACTGGCGCTGAGTATGCCAAAGGCACAACCGATACCAGTTCAGTACATAAGTACATCTGGATTACCGCGGTTGACAATGCCTGTAACATCTACAGGGATTCGATCAAGCTGGACAACGCGCTTGACCTGAAGCCGCCGACATTTAGCGGCCAGCTTTATTACACTAAGCGCGATTACGACTCCAGCAACGCCACCAACCTTGGTGACTCGATCATGGTCAGAGTCGATCTTACAGGAAACAAGGACATCGACTCGGTGTGGGCCGACTTCAAGGATGCGGGTCTGGGTGGATTTGCAATTCAGCCGCTATATGACGACGGAACCCACAACGATACCGCCAGCGCCGACAAGATTTGGATGTTGGGCTGGAGAATTGGTAAGTTGCTGGATCCGGCTCTCGATCCTGATCCGTCCGATGCTAAAGATGCGGAGGTTCAAGGCAGTTTGCCGGC
Organism: Candidatus Zixiibacteriota bacterium; assembly: GCA_026397575.1. Lineage (GTDB taxonomy): Bacteria > Zixibacteria > MSB-5A5 > CAIYYT01 > CAIYYT01 > CAIYYT01. The sequence goes on along the minus strand of JAPLUP010000484.1, from coordinate 5,860 downwards.
GGATGCCGACTACCGTGTCAAGATCTTCGCTAAAGACAAGTCAGGTATCGTAGATTCGATCCTGACCAATCGCTCGGGTGCCGTTGATACGAACGCTTGGACATCGGAAGCGTTGTCCAGCAACAAAACGTATCGATTTGTCCTTCGTACGAAAGACAACGCCGGTAACTGGGAACTCAATACTACCAACTATCTCGGCATAGCTGACGGTCAGGCCCCATGGGCTTGCGTTGTCTATCCTGATACCGGTATGTACTGGGGTCACGAAAATCCGCTGATGATAACAGCGACGACGACCTTCACTGATCTGGATGCCGCTTGGATTTACTATCGGAAAACCGATCTCGGTGGTGGTATCCCGGGTCCGTGGACTCGTTACACTCCGAACATGTACGTCGCTCCGGGCGGATTGGTCCTGAGAGACACTCTGGAACTCCCGCAGTTGGCTCAATACAAGGGTCGCTACGAGTTCTATATCATCGCGCAGGATAAAGCCGGCAACATTCTGCCGCTTGACTCCGCCAAGGCGCATTGCCCGGCGTTTACCTTCTTCTGGGAGCCCCAGACGATCCAGGCTGATTTCCTGGCTATCAACGGTGCCTTGTCGCCGCAGTCAGCTTGTGGCTTCAATGTCTGGCGCGATAGTCTCAATACAGCCAAGGTGACGGTGGTCGGTGGGGATACCTCGGCGGCGATTTTCACGATCGACTCTTGGGTGATCTTCAACTGGGGTGTCGGCGAACGCGATTCCACGAGAATCGAGTTCAAGGATCTGCAGAAGATTCCATTCACCTATTCGTTCAGCGTGAATGACTGGCCGAAGTCGGGTAGTGGCATTGCTACGGATCTGTACGTCAGGATCACCAATACCCGAAACGGCGCGTCCGGCATTGCTATGGTCACTCTCTGCGTGCCTGACGTGAAGGCTCCGGATATTCGGATTACCTCTCCGACCGCCTATTCGCGCGTTCCGATTGCGAAGACTTCGCTGAATCGGGTTTGGGTGCGGGCGAAGATCGTATCGACTTCGTATGATCCGACTTTGCCGGTCCGTATGGAGTTCTTCTACCAGGTTGATGGTACGACAGACTGGGTCAAGATCGGTGAAACCGGCTCGGAAGGATCACAGGGCTATGAGGTTGCTTGGGATAACTCCAAGCTGTCCGAAGGCTGGGTCTGGCTGAAGGCCAAAATCACCGACAATGCAAACAACACCAAGGAAACACCGCTGATTAAGGTCTACCTGGATAAGACGGCTCCGTTGATGACGCTGACTATTCCGGATGCGATCACGGTCAATGGTGGTTTGGTTGTCAGAGACCCGGGTCCTGACTACTTTGTCAATCTTAACGCTGAAATAACCAACACGACGATCGATATCGCCAAGGTAGAGTTCTTTATCTCTTACCGCGATTCGGTTGACCTGGTTAAGTATTATCACCTGATTGGTGAAGGCTATGCCGGCCTTACCAACTCCATCTGGAGATACGAGTGGTACATCAATGAGTGGATAGACGCCGAGGGTGAGCATGATGGTTGGATGAAATGCGGCTATGATTATAAGCTGCGCATCAAGGTCACGGACATCGCCGGAAACGTCTATGACGACGAAAACGGCGACGGCCAGTTTGATGACTATACCTTCTGGGCGAATCCGTTCACGACTCCGATCAATCTGAATACTCCGGCGACGGATGGTTCCAAGTTGCTCTTTAGACTCGACTGCGGCGCTCCGCAGGTCGCGATAGACGAAGTCACTTCGGGTGACCGTACTTATCAGACTCCGTCGAGCAAGCTGCATGGCCCGGCTATCGTCTACATGAAGAGAGGCGAGACAGTCGGTGTGAAGTCGATCGTTCTTGACTCGCTTAGTGACCTCACCGGTGTTAAGCAGGTCGAGTACTTCTTCGAATCACCGGTATTCAATAATGCTTGGAAGTCGGTTGGCGTTGCCACGACCTCCCCGTGGACGGTCAGTTTCGATCCGTTCGCGCTGGGTCTCATCCACAAGGACCATGTTTTCCACAACGAATACCAGGGTGGAATCAAGGCTGTTCTGACTGACAGTCTGAATCAGACAACCGATGACGAAATCACGATGATAGTGCTTGACACTGTCCCGGGTATCGCCGCTTGGAAGACCCCGACGCACACTTACGTGTGGGGTACGGTTGATCTGAGTATCTGGTCACTTGAAGGTGATTATGACGCTCACGGCACTTACCGCTACGTCACCTACAAGTACAAACCGGCAGCCGGTGGAGACTGGGTGGAGATCGCAACCGTTCGTCGCACCGAAGGTGGCGATACAACGTTCTACATGGCAGAGTGGCCAACGCTTAACAACCTTCTCACCGATGGTTCGTACATTCTCGGTTTTGAGACACAAGATCAGAACTTGAATGTAAAGCCAATCGATCAGAATCCGCAGATCACTGTGATCGTGCAGAATGCGCTGCCGACGGCGACAATCACATCTCCGGCGGATGGCGATTTCTTCTGTCATGACTACTATTTCACGGCCGACGTAACTAACGGCCCGGTTGGATATGTTGACTTCCAGTATAAGCCGGTTCTCGACGATCCATCCGGTCCTTGGACTGCCTTCCCCGGCACCGCCGACAACTTCGCGCCATGGGACAAGAAGTTCACGGCCACGCTCGCCGATGGTTTCTATCGCATGCGCGTGCTGGTTACCAATCAAGCCGGCAGAACATGGTACAGCGAACCGATTACGCTGTTCTATGACGGTACCAATCCGCTCGCTCGCATTATCCAGGCGCAGCCGACGGGTGGCAGTGTCAGTGACCTTGAACTGGGCAACGATGGCTGCTACAAAGTGAAGAGGTCCTACAAGACCTTGAATATCACTGCCGTGGCTTTTGACTCGTTGTCGCCGATGGGTTCGCAGGCCATGTACAATTCCGGCATTGATTTTGTTAGCCTTAATCTGACCTATCTCGACGGTGACATAAGCATCACTGATTTGGGAATTAGCAAGGCGAGCCCCGCTGATTCAGGTCGTTACGCGTTCACTTGGGACATCAGTGGTCTGCCGACTGGCAGGTACGAGATGACGTTCCAGGCTTTCGACAAAGCCGGTTGTGGCGTTGGCACAGACACGCGGCGATTCAGAATCATCGATCCTCTGACTCCGCCCAGCTTGGTTGCCGGTTTCTGGCAGCCGGTACCGGGTGAAGGCAAGATCGTCGGTGTTACGTACGCCGGTGAAACCGTTCAGTTCCAGTACAAGACTAACGGCGACTGGATTCCAATTGGAATTGGGACACAGGTAGCTTCGAAGTCCCTGTACTATCCCGAAAGCAGATGGCAAGACTACGGAGTGTATGTAGCTCCTTGGGCTCCGTCTGATGGTACTAACTACCAACTGAGGCTAGTAACTGCCGCGGGCGACGACTATGCTCCGATCCTGAGCGTCGAGATCGCTGGCGGTGTTATGACCGCCGTCGGTCCGACCACAGGTACCTGGGGTCCGGCTACCATCGAGCGTAATCAGGAAGAAGGCTGCGACATGCAAGGCGTGGCTCGCATGACCTCATCCTTTGGCTACCCGATGGCAGTAGGAATCTCCATGGATTTGGACGATCCGACGGACTTCACTTACGAACTAATCGAGTTCCGCAATTTGCCGCAGCAGGGTACTTCCCAGAAGTACGCCGGCCCGTTTGAGTTCTCCGAAGTGAACTGGGGCGGTGTTGCTTATGGCAAGGTGTTCTTCTGTGATTACACTGAATTGATTGGCTACTCGCTTAATCAGGGAATCACGGCCTACTGGATCACTCAGGATCTAGGCACCGGTGGTCCGGTCACTTCAGTCACCGCGAGTCTGAAGGACACGATCACAGTCACCATTCCGCCGGAATGGAACGATGATCGCGAGGGCTGGGAAGACGGCCTGGTTGTCTGGGAGTCGAGTAAGCCCGATCCGTGTGTCTTCCAAGACATGGTGCTCACGCCGGTCGGCAACCGCGACGGCCAGTCCAACTACGCTGGTGCGCCGGGTCGCAATTGCGAAGGACTCTGTGGAACCGGTAGTGATGAGCGATATGCCATCGTCAAGATGACGTATGACGCATCGTGCAACACTCCGGTTGAATCTTTGATGGTCGCGTACTGGGATGGCGAAGGTGAATGGCACCTTGACGGTATCTATCGCACATCGAAAGTTGCGTGGATCAATACCGTTGACCATACCGTAGAGTTTGCTACCACATGCTTGCACGGAACCTACGCGCTTATTAAACGGACTCCGTACGTCGGCGAGGAGATCGTTACTAGAAAGGACGCCCTCCCGAGCTGTGGCCAGTACACGAACGGTTATCCGGTGTTCTGGTACCAGTTTGTGGAAGCGTTCCCCTATACGATGGACTGGTCAACGTTGGAAGTCAAGGTTGATGGCATCTTGGTGTACGAAGGCGGTAATTATTACGTCGGCGGCGTCAAGGTTGCTCCATCAACAGCGCTTAACGGCTCAGCCCGACACTGGGACATCGACTATGACGACGTGTCGGCGGTTGTCAGTGTCCAGTATCGTCAGCCTCATGATGGTGTTCTCGACGACCCGCTGCCGCTTGCCTGTGGTAGCCATACCATCTGGATTGGCGCCAGAACCACTCAGTTCAGTCTCCAGTACTTAAACGATCCGTTTGTGGTTGACTGCACTAAACCGGTCGTCATTTTCCCGAACAAGTATGTTGGTAAGGACCCGACGATCCAGTTTACGATTACTGATGACCTTTCCGGTGTGGAATGGGATTCGGTATATGCGGATGTGTTCTTTGTCACCAAATCCGACAGTGCCAACTACTACGGCGACTATTACGGGGACGGGAAGGAGATAATCGCCTTTATCCAGAGTTTCTTCCCGGATCAGATCAAGAACTACTTGTCCGGCAACACCGTCACGATCACGACCAGCTACAACCTGGAAAACGTTCGTGCGATGATAGTTGTAGTCTACAACGGACATCGTCGTACCGATGAAGATCCAAACAACTGGGGTATCGATCCCGCCAATTACAACTTCGATGAGTACTACATGGTTGATGGTGGTGCTCCCGATTGCGTGGACAACAATGCGACGCCGCACGTTCAGTACTTTACCGTTGACAGCAAGTCTCCGACCATTATTCGGAATTCGACAACGACTGTCTGTCCGATGGTGTTCACAATCACGGATGATGGCTCTGGTGTAAGTGACACTGGCATTGTGATCCGTGAAAATGGCACAGTCTTGCCGGCCTCGGCTCAGCAGACTTCTGCTTCAGCCGTCAATAGTGGTGGTAAGTGGTTCTTCGCGCCTTCTGTTGGCGGCGGATTGCTTTACTACTGTCCGACCCCGGGCGCTATGGCAGAAATCACGATCACCGACGGTAACGGCAACAAGACGGTTATCCTGGTCAGTCCGGAGACTCCGCTTGGTGAAGGCGATGTTGTTGGTGAGGCTGGTCCGAACCCGTTTGATCCGAAGGTTGACGAGTCGACGAACATTAGGGTTACCCTTAATGTTTCCGCTCGCGTGACTGTGAAGATCTACGACATGGGTGGTGACCTGGTCACGACGCTGAGAAGCGACGCCTTGATGAATGCCGGCTCCACCTTAGTTGGTTGGAACGGTACTACAGAAGGTGGCAGGACAGTAGCTAACGGCGTCTACCTCGCTCATATCGAGGTAACCGGCGTTGGTGGCGGTAATGCCTCGACTGTGGTCAAAATCGCAGTGGTTGAGAAGTAAGAAGGAAAGATGGATGAGTCTCCCCTAACCGGGAGACTCATCCTACGAACTTGAAATGAACTCTTATTGTATAGGAGGGGGGATTTCGAAATGAGAAATCACCTG
>JAPLUP010000648.1 GCA_026397575.1 Candidatus Zixiibacteriota bacterium | reverse complement strand
TGATCAACAAAATCGACCTGATGGGCTTTTCCGACTTCGATCTCACACAGGTACGCCGGAACGCTCTTTGCATCAACGGCAATCTCACCATTTTTGAGACCTCCTGCCGCACCGGCGCGGGGCTGGACAGTTGGTACGATTGGCTTAGGCGTCTCATCGCTACCAAACGCGCGTAGCTGTTTCAGAATACAACATTCCCCAATCGCGCCCAGACCCTCCGGAACCCAGTCACCGATCGGATCCGCTTTATCTTTTGCCACTGATGTCGATAGAAGAGAGTAGGACGCTATCAACTGCCGCCACCCTTAGCGAAGGTTATTATGTCGACTATTTTGGTTATCGACGACAAAGACAGCATGCGCGAAATGCTCACCGCCTCATTGACTTCGGAAGGATACGATGTCGAGGTGGCCGGTTCCGGCGATGTTGGTATCGCCAGGAGCAAGGAAAAGCATTTTGATGTCATCCTCACCGATCTGAAAATGCCTGACATCTCCGGCATGGAAGTGCTTACGCAGGTCAAAGAGCATGATCCGGACACGGCCGTGATTGTCATGACCGCCTATGGTACAATTGAGACTGCCGTCGAAGCGATGAAACGCGGTGCGTTTGATTTCTTACAGAAGCCGTTTGACATCGATCACCTGCAAATGTTAGTCGAGCGCGCTTTGGAGAATCAGCGATTGGTTGCTGAGAACCTGCTGCTGCGTGAGGAATTGGCGCAGTCACTTGGTTTTGCGCAGATCATCGGCGCCTCCGAAAAAATGGTCGAGGTCTCGCGACTCGTACAGAAAGTAGCGCCGTCAGACACTGCTGTGCTGCTGACGGGTGAGTCGGGAACCGGTAAGGAATTGTTTGCTCGCGCTATTCATTCGCTGTCTGGCCGCAAAAACAAACCGTACATCACGATAAACTGCGCGGCCATTCCCGGCGAGTTGCTGGAAAACGAGCTATTCGGCTCCGAAAGGGGAGCGTTCACCTCGTCGCATGCTCGCAAGATGGGCAAGTTCGAAATTGCCGACGGTGGCACTGTCTTTCTGGATGAAATCGGTGATCTGGAGTTCTCGTTACAGGCAAAACTCTTACGCGTACTGCAGGATCACTCGTTCGAGCGTCTCGGCGGTAACAAACCGATTGAGGTTGACGTGCGTGTGATTGCGGCAACCAACCAGAATCTTCAGGAAGCAATCGGTAAACAGAAATTCCGCGAGGACTTGTTCTACCGATTGTCGGTGTTTCCGATCCACATCCCGCCGTTGCGCGAACGTCAGGATGACATCGTGCCGCTGGCCAATCACTTCGTCGAGAAATACTCCCGCCGTATGAAAAAGGGGGAGAAGTCGCTCTCGCGCGAAGCTATCGTCATTCTCGAACGCTATCATTGGCCCGGCAATGTCCGCGAGTTGGAAAACACTATCGAGCGCTCAATCATTTTGGCAGAAGGCAAGAAGATCAAACCCGAGCATCTGGCGATTCGTCTGCCGAGTTCGGAGGACATCCGTTTGCGCGAAGGCGCCGGCCTGCGGGAAGTCGGGCAGTATGCTCAGGCTCAGGCCGAGAGAGGGATGATCGTGCGTGTGCTGGGTCAGACTCACGGCAATAAGCGCAAGACGGCGGAGATTCTTAAAATCGATTACACGACGCTGTTCGAGAAGATCAAGAAATACACGATCGATAACAATAGCTGAGCCATTACGGCGGTTACACTACTCCTTTCCTAACTTCACGCCTTTTGAAGCGGGACGCTATCGGCGCCCCGCTTTCTTGTAGCCGCTAATCCTCGAGAATCGCGTGTTGATGGCAATGTCATTCCCACGCAGGGGACTGTTGAAAAACCGACAGTCATTCAGGCGCCGTAAGGAATCGTGCTTGACGGCATAGTCCGGCTAAAACGCACTGCACGGTGCCGAGCCACCGGAGAAGATGTAGGCGATCAAATACACCACATCGGAGATGTCAACCGTGCTATCGCAATTGGCGTCACCAGCGAGCAATGGTGGTGGCGCAGGACCACCGGAAAAGATGTAGGCGATCAGATAGACAGCATCCGAGATGTCAACCGCGCCGTCGTTGTTGGCGTCACCGAGGGTCATGGTGCGGAAAATGAACACCGGCGACCAGTTGAAAGCGCCTGGTCGGTCGGCCGACTTGACCTTCCACCAGTAGCGCATACCCCAAAGCAGATCGCTGGTCAACGTGTGGCTCGTCGCGGACAGATTCGGTATCTGCTGCACAAACAAAAAATTGGAATCAATGGCAATCACCAGATCATAGGTGATCGAATCCAGCGGGTCAGGATCGGTCGATGGCGTCCAGACAAACTGCGGTCGCAAGATCACAATCGGCGTGATAGCTGTATTAGCTGGCTGTAACAAACTCACCGCTGTCGGCGCGGTGTTGGCCGAATTGACATAGAACGACCGAACGGGAGAAAAGTCCGAAGACTCATAGTAGTCGCTTGCCTTCACCCGCCACCAGTATTGCGTGTTCTCAACCAGCGTCGAATCAACGACCAGCGTCGTCAACGAGTCAGCATCCTGCTTCTTGGTGAAAGTAAATACGGTCGCTGCGAAATTGTCGGGCGAAACCTCGAAGGTGTAAATCAGACTGTCGTTCTCGGCATCGGTCGAATTGCGGATGATCAGACTGGGCTGTTGCGATGGCGCGATCCCCTCAGGTAACGGCAGCCGCATTTGCGGCAGAGTAGGCACACTGTTCATGCGAAACACAAACTCTCTCCAAGCTCCCCACTGGACGCCCCCGTAAAGCCCATAAAGCCGGATACGACCATAGTATGTAGATCCGTCCTGCAGATTCCCTCCCGCATAGACACACGAACTGTCTGCACCAGTGACCTGTCCTGTTTGCCACATCTCTGTTTCGCCCCAGTCATTGTTGCTGCCAACCTGAATTTCATAACCTATTTGAGGGGTCGAATCCGGCGAAAAGTAAGACCACGAGAATGTAGGTTCGTGGTCAACCACATTGTTGCTGCCGATCTCTCCGACCGTCACATTGTCTGCCCGTGGGAAAGCTTGGTCGAAGTATACGGCTCCCATGTCGTTTCGCGTGCCGTCTGGATCACTGTAAATTGAATCTGGATCACCTGCATCTATGCAGGGAGAATTCCACATAAGTCGAAAATCTGCGTCCAGTTGTCCCATGAAGAGTGGATCGCTCGATATGTCATGAGTTCCAGGATCGCCGTTGATGTAGTTGCTCGGAGAGTTTCCCCAAACATCGTTATAATCGTGATCCGGTGAATAGTTTCTTACGCCATAGCCCATGCAGTCCACAATTATGTTGTTTCTGGAAAAAAAGCCCTCCGTCAGGTAAATACCACCGCCGTTCTCTGTGTAACTCGAACACGCGACAATTGTGTTGTTCAGAATTGAATCTTGAGCTGAGTTGTTGGTACAAAAAATGCCGCCACCGTAAGATTGCGCTGCGTTCGCCCTCATAATGCATCGCGAGATCGTCACATTCTGGCAGGTCCAAACGGTGATTCCCCCGCCATAGGAAGCGCTATTACGAAAGAACACGGAACGGACTACTGCCGAACTTCCACATGGCGGTCTGAAATCCATGAGACAAATGCCGCCGGAGAGGTGTCCTTGATTTGAATCTAATTGGCAGTTCTCGATGTAAGCGGAACCGCGCTCGAAGTTGCCCCACAGATAAATAGGAGAGTAGCTTGTCGTGCACGCCGTGACTCGAATATCGGACAATCTGACGAAACATCGAGATGCGTAAATGGCTGCTTGAGCCTTGCTGCCACTAACTGTCAAGCCTTGAACTTGAAAATCCGTGGAAGTTGCCGCAATCACGGGTACAGCAGGTGCGTTGGGAATGAGCAGGGTAGCCGCAGATCCATCTGTGGAAGAGAGAACTATCGACTTGTTAACGTTGACATTCTCCACGTACGTCCCCGACGCCACCAACACCGTATCACCATCCACCGCCGCATTGATCCCCGCCTGAATCGTCGGTTGATCTGATGGAATATGGATT
>JAPLUP010000210.1 GCA_026397575.1 Candidatus Zixiibacteriota bacterium | reverse complement strand
AGTTGACGAGAGAAAAATAGCTTTTGAACTACGACCCTAACACCCATCATCGCCGCTCCATCCGCCTGCAAGACTACGACTATTCCCAGGCAGGCGCATATTTCATTACGATCTGTGCTCTCGACAGAAAAATGTTCCTTGGCGATGTCCGCAACGAGACGGTGGCGCTTTCGAGCTTTGGGCAGATCGTGCATGATTGGTGGTACAGACTGACGATTCGCTTTCAGTTTGTCGAACTCGACGCCTTCACGATCATGCCCAATCACTTCCACGGCATCATAGTACTTCACGACCGCGAATCTGCCACCCCGCGTACGGGCGCGGTCCCCGCGCCCCAATCAACCAACGACGCACGAGCTAACCCGCGTAGGGGTTTGGTCTCCAAACCCTTGCCCAACCCCAACGTGCAGACTCTCGGCCAAATTATCGCCTACTTCAAATATCTGACCACGAGAGACATCAACGTCGTCACCCACACTCCCGGCGAACGAATCTGGCAACGCAACTACTACGAGCACGTCATCCGCGACGAAAAAGACCTTGCCGAGAAAAGAGAATACATAATTAACAACCCATTGAAATGGGAGTTGGATCGATACTACGTCAGGTGAAGCTGACATGCGTAAGGGCATGTCGTGCCCCAGGAATATCTGGAATATGATTGTGTTCCTTTCTCGCGTCAGCGTGCATGCTGCTTTTTTGCAGCATGCACAATCGCAATTGTTTAAGAGAAACTGGCTAACATTGAAAGCCGCGGACGAGTGCGATAGTGATGCAACGTATCTACGGGACAGAACACTAGGACGCGCTCTCCACGCCATTGTTGTCTTTCTGCGTTTTCACTACCAAGCGAACTGGGCCCCACTTCACCTGTTTTCCCTTGGCACCCCATTAAACATCGTGTATTATGCTGCCGAAATCACTCATGGTAGGAGGGTACTATGAAGACGTTTATTTTGATGACCAAGTTGTCGCCGGAATTTATCAAGAACCCCAAGACGCGCGCTGCCAAAGGTCGTGTCTGGCTCGACAAGGTCAAGAAGAGCTGTCCCAACGTCAAATTCATCAGCCACTATGCGCTGCTGGGGAAATTCGATTTCCTCGACATCTACGAAGCGCCCGATGAAGAGACTGCCGCCAAAGTGTCGCTGATCAGTTTGGCGAACGGCGCTACTGCGGCAGAAAGCTGGACAGCGATACCATACAAACGGTATCTCAAAGTCATCAAGGACCTATAAGCCGGGAAATGATTGACTATTGAACAAGTTCCGCTTCCATCCGTACCTATTCAAGACAGGCGAGACAGATCGCGTCTGTTGTGCCGACGATTTCGGCAAGGTATTGACATCGTGAGGTTGCTCCATTGACGATCAAGAAACTCCTTTTCCTACTAAGTCTATCGGGCGCAGTCGTGCTGTCGCTCTACGCCCTGAGTTCCGCCGGTAACAAGATCGGAGTCAGACCAAACAGTCTCCAGTCCGACAGTGTCAAGGTCTGGGTTTTTTTCCATGACAAAGGCAACGCTTTGGCGCCGCTATTCAAGAAGGCGGTTGTAAATGACCGGGCAAAACAACGTCGTGCCTTGAGGGGTAGTGTCAGCGATTATGATACCTACGACCGCGAAGTGAATCCTGAATATGTCGCGCAAATTGTTCCGCTGGTGAAGCGCGTCGCACAAACATCGCGCTGGCTCAATGCCGTCAGCGCCTGGGCGGTACCATCAGGGCTCGGTCGACTCGCAGAGCTTGAATTTGTCGATAGCGTGAAGGAAGTTGCCGTCTTTGTTCGCAAACCGGAGCCGACCGCCGAGGCTGATACGATGAGGATGTTGAAACCAGAATTACCTTATCCGCCCGACTACGGCGAGTCCTTCGCACAGGCGCATCAAATCGAGATCGATGAGCTTCATAATCGCAATCTAACCGGAACCGGCATAACCATACTCATGCTCGACACCGGTTTTAAGATCTCGCATGCGGCCTTCGCGCGAATAAGAATCGATTCGACCTGGGACTTCATCCACAACGATGTCAACGTCGAAGATCCCAATGATTCCTCCGAAATCGGCTTCGGGATTTCGCAGCAATCGCACGGTACCGCAACATTGTCGATTATCGGTGGCTATGATTACGGCAATATGATCGGTGTTGCTTACGATGCCAATTTCCTCCTGGCAAAAACGGAGATTACCAACCAGGAGATAAAAGCGGAAGAGGATAATTGGGTGGCCGGAATCGAATGGGGCGAGCGCTTGGGCGCAGATGTTGCCTCCAGTTCGCTCGGTTACAACGATTGGTATACATGGGAAGACATGGATGGCCGCACGGCCACCTGTACGATTGCTGCCACCATGGCGGCCCGACACGGTCTGGTTGTTGTCAATGCTGCCGGCAACGAGGGGCGCACTTCGCCACACCCGACTATTATCGCTCCCGCAGATGGTGACAGTGTTATCGCTGTCGGGGCGGTGACCTTGGCGGGAGAAATCTCCGGTTTCTCATCCAATGGCCCGACCTTTGACGGCCGGATTAAGCCGGATGTATGTGCTTTGGGGGTGGGGGACAGGATCGCCAATCAGACCGGTGGTTACGGTAATGGGGGCGGTACATCGTTTGCCACTCCACTGGTGGCGGGAGCCTGTGCTCTGCTACTACAAGCTCACCCGAATTGGCACTATGGCGACATTTATCACGCCATCACCAGCACGGCGACGCAAGCTGCAGTTCCTGATACCGTATACGGTTATGGTATCATTCGCGCTTACCATGCCCTGCATTTCGGATCGGACACCACTGCAACCTTCACAATTTCAGGCAACATTGGTATGGCAGGCGCGACCCTGAGTTATGTTGATGGAACGCTAAAGACTGCAACCTCGAATGCTGACGCTACCTACTCGCTCGTTGTCTCTTATGACTGGGCAGGTACGGTAACGCCAACCAAAACCGGATATACCTTTATGCCCGACCACTTGGACTTTGCCAATGTCCTGGCAGATATAAGCGGACAGGATTTCGTCGCATCATCCGCGAACATTTCCGGCGTCGTCGCTGCGCCTAATCCATTCACGGCTTCTGTGGACTTCGTCTTTTCTCTGCGGGCTGCCGGAGAAGCGAAATATCGTATTTACGACATCGCAGGAGAAAAGATAGCCGAGAAATCGGCATCGTTTACTCTTTCCGGTGAAGTTAGCTCCTCAACTTATCGTCTCTCCTGGGACGGTCAGAATTCCAATGGTGACCAGGCTGCGGCAGGCGTCTATATTGTGTATTTCGCCAGCCCGGGTATCGAAACGACCCTGAAGGTCTTCAAGAAAGAGTAGAAGGATTTCGCTTCAGTTCGCTTCGCAGCCCTGTTAAAAACCCATTTCCGACGGCACAACTGGCGCAGGTATCTAAAGCCACACCCCTTTCGCGTTGACAGACCACCCCTAAAGCAGTATACTTACCATCTATGACGCGGCACTAGCGTCCGCGTCTTGGCTTTTGTTTGCGCCTGGGTTCTGAGTGGTGACGTTAATCCACGAAAACCCAGAATAGGTCAGAACCCCCGCGGTTTTGAGAGCTTGTGGTTCAAACCTTTGCGGTTTGACAAAGACGAGTAGCCCAGCCCCTTGTGGGTGCGCTACGGTACAAAAGGAAGTGATTTTCGATGTCGGAAATTCTAGCTGAAGTGTATCGTAACAGGACGGTCGAGTCCGTTCATTACGGTTCCATTGTCGTTAGCGATAAGGACGGTAACGTACTCTACTATCATGGCGACGCGAATCTGATTACTTACACGCGGTCATCGGCGAAAGCCTTTCAGTTTCTGCCGGTTTATGAATCGGGTGCGGTTAAGCGGTTCGGTTTTTCGCTGGAGCAAATCGCGATCATGCTCGGTTCGCATACGGGTACGCCGCTGCACGAACAGACGACCAAATCCAATCTCGATCTGATAGGTCTTGACGAATCGTACCTGAAATGCGGCACGCATGTGCCAATCGACTACCAGATGAAGGGCTATATCCCATACGAAGGGCAGAAATTTTCGCAACTCTTGCACAACTGCTCCGGCAAGCACTCCGGACAACTGGCACTGGCGCTGCATATCGGCGATGACCCCAAGAACTATATTGATCCCGACTCCAAGACGCAGCAGTTGGTAAGGCAAACGGTTGCTGAGGCGTACGACTACCCCGTCGACAAGATTCAAATGGGCACGGATGGCTGCTCGCTACCAAACTTCGCGCTGCCACTCAAAAACATGGCGAAGGCGTACGCGATGCTCGTCACCAAATCCAGCGAATCGGCGATTCGCCGCGAAGCATATCAGACCGTAATCTCAGCCATGCAGCAGTATCCATTCATGGTCTCCGGTCCCGGACGTTGTGATCTGGCTGTGACCGAGGCCTGCAAGGGAGACGTGATCCTGAAGATTGGTGGCGAAGCGATCGAACTTATCGGCGTGCTTTCCAGAGGACTCGGCATCGCGATCAAAATTTCCGATGGCAACCCGCGTGCGCTCTTCCCGGTGATTGTCGAGACGTTGCGTCAGATCGGCGCGCTCGATGATTCACAAGCTCAGGTGTTGGCGAAGTTTACACGTCCACGGCTTTACAACTTCCGCGACCTGCACATCGGCGAGATACTGCCGTGCTTTACGCTAAGGCGAGGGTAGCTTGTGTAGTCTTCACCCAGACAATAACAATTTCGATGTTCTCAACGGCAACATTCAGGAGCAGTAATGGAACATTTTGCAGAACCGTATCGGATAAAAGTAGTCGAGCCCATTAATCTGATCTCGCGCGAAGAACGCGAGCAAAGGATTCGTGAAGCGCACTTCAATATCTTCAATATAAAATCCCGCCATGTCTTTATCGACCTCCTGACCGATTCCGGCACCGGTGCGATGAGCGACAATCAATGGGCCGGTATGATGTTGGGCGATGAAGCCTACGCGCAATGCGCCAACTACGAACACTTTGAGAGCACCCTGCGGGACGTATTTGGTTTTAAGTATTTCATTCCCGTACATCAGGGGCGCGTGGCCGAGAACCTGCTGTTTTCGAACATCGTTAAACCGGGTGACTACATTCCGAATAACACACACTTCGACACGACACGCGCTAATACGCTGCATAAGGGTGGTTACCCCGTTGATTTCATCTGCTCCGAGGCTCGGGACCCGCATTCGCAGTATCCGTTCAAAGGCAACATGGATGTCGCTCGACTGGAAGAGTTCATCCGCGAGAAGGGCGCCGCCAAGATTCCGGCCTGTTTCCTGACCGTGACCAATAACTCCACCGGCGGACAGCCGGTATCAATGGCGAACATTCGGGCGACCAAGGAAGTGCTCGACAAGTTCGGCATCCCGCTCTATTTCGATGCCGCGCGCTTTGCCGAAAACGCTTACTTTATACAGCAGCGGGAAGCGGGATACAAAGACAGACCGATTATCGATATCGTCCGCGAGATGTTCAGCTACGGCGATGGTGTGCTAATGTCGGCCAAGAAAGACGGGCTAGTGAATATGGGCGGTTTCATCGGAATCAATGACGCCGAGCTGGAAGAGAAAATCACTAATCTGATGATTCTAATCGAGGGTTTCCGCACCTACGGCGGTCTGGCAGGCCGCGATCTTGAAGCGATCGCACGCGGTATATATGAAGCGCTTGATCCGCGCTATCTTGAATTCCGCACCAAGCAGGTCAAGCTCCTGGGCGAGGAATTGATGAAACGGGGCGTCCCAATCATCGAACCGACCGGCGGTCATGCGGTCTTCATCAACGCCGGTGAATTTTTGCCCAGCATTCCGCCCAGCGAGTTCCCTGGGCAGAGCATCGTGATCGCACTGTACCGTGAGGGTGGAATCCGTTCCTGCGAGATCGGCTCGATCATGTTTGAGACCAAAGATCCGACCACCGGCAAATCGGAGTATGCGCCCTACGAGTTGGTGCGTCTCGCGGTGCCGCGCCGCGTCTATACGAACGCGCATCTCATGCACGTAGCGCTCTGCATGGACAAGATCAGGGACTACAAAGACAAGCTGGTTGGCTTCGACATCGTCCACCAGTCAAAATACTTGCGTCACTTCACGCTGAAGCTGGAAGAGAAGAAGTCGGTTCGCACGTCTGTGTAACGGCGCACGGCCTGCGCCGGATGGGTTCGATTGGTTGTAGGTCAAAACCGCTTCGGTTTTGACATACAAAACTCCACCACGTAGTATTTGCGGCGGTCGGCGGTGTTGTTGTAATGATTATGGAACTGCTGGGCAATTGCATTGATGAGGAAAGGGCACGTGAGCAACCGTTTATTTGCGTTGATTGGCCAAGAGGAGTAAAGATGGGGTGGAGAAGTGGCTGTCAGTAAGGAGATGTTAATCGCGGAACAGGGCTCGGTCAACTCAACTCTCAGTCGCATAGCATTTGTTGGCAATTATCTGCCGCGCAGATGCGGCATCGCGACATTTACCACCGATTTGTGTGAAGCTATCGCTACGGAGTTTAGTGAGATAACTTGTTTCGCTATGCCCGTCAACGACATTGCAGAGGGATATGCGTATCCGCCCCGCGTTCGATTTGAGCTGACAGAGAGAGATATTGAATCCTATCGCCGCGCGGCGGGCTTTCTGAATATCAACAATGTCGATCTAACGTGCCTGCAGTTTGAATATGGCATCTTTGGCGGACGAATGGGCAGTCACATCCTTGCTCTCTTGCGCGAGCTGCGCATGCCAGTTGTCACAACTCTACACACAATCCTGGTCGAACCAGACCCCTATCAGCGACAAGTATTGGAGGAAGTTGCGACCCTTTCAGACCGGCTGGTCGTTATGAGCAACCGCGGTAAGGACATTCTGGAAGAAATCTATCACGTGCCTCCCGAGAAGATTGATATGATCTCACACGGCATTCCTGACGTGCCATTTGTCGACCCCAGCTTCCACAAGGATCTGTTTGGGGTCGAAGGGAAAATGGTTCTGCTCAGTTTCGGTTTGCTCTCCGCAAACAAGGGAATCGAGAATGTCATCGAAGCGCTGCCTGCTGTTCTGGTCGATCATCCAAACGTAGTTTACATAATTCTGGGCGAGACCCATCCGAACGTAAAAAAGGTCGACGGCGAAGCGTACCGACTCTCACTGCAATGGCTGGCTCGAGAGAGAGACGTGGAGAGCAATGTCATTTTTTACAACCGCTTCGTCAGTCTGGAGGAACTCAATGAGTTTATCGGCGCAGCGGATATCTACATTACACCTTATCTCAACCAGGCACAGATCACTTCTGGCACGCTTGCCTACACCCTGGGCGCGGGAAAGGCCGTGATTTCGACGCCATATTGGTACGCAGAAGAGATGCTGGCTGAAGACCGAGGCGTGCTGGTGCCGTTTGGTGATCCACCCGCGCTGGCCGAGAAAATCATCGATCTGTTGGATGACGAAGCCAGACGCCATGCGATGCGCAAACGGGCCTATTTGTTCGGGCGGGATATGATCTGGCCACAGGTGGCGCGGCGCTATCGGGAGAGCTTTGGACGCGCTCGCGCCGAACGACGTCATTTCAGCAACCCAGGCTTTACGGTCAAAGCTCTCGATAAGCATCCAGGGGAACTGCCACCCCTTAGACTCGATCACCTACACCATATGACCGATGAGACCGGCATCCTGCAGCACGCCATATTTACGGTTCCGAACTATCATGAAGGATACAGTACTGACGATAACGCCCGCGCTCTAATAGTGAGTGCTCTCTTGGAGGACCTGGGTAATCAAGAGGCCTTCGAACTAGCTTCCCGTTATCTCGCCTTCATTTGGTACGCCTATAATGTTGAGACCCGACGCTTTCGAAACTTCATGACTTACCAGCGGACCTGGCGGGAAGCGAATGGTTCTGACGACAGCCACGGCCGCGCCTTGTGGGCACTCGGCACAGTGTTGGGTAGCTCTCACACACCGGCGCTGCACAGTATGGCTGGCTGGTTGTTCGAGCAGGCTTTGCCCGCAATTATCGACACAACCAGTCCTCGGGCTTGGGCATTTGCGCTTATCGGCATCCATGAGTACCTGCGTCGATTTGCCGGCGACCGTCGGGCCAGCCAAGTTCGGGAGGAATTGGCCGGGCGTCTATTGGCGTTGTATCAAAGAAACCGTTCGGACGACTGGCGATGGTACGAAGAGGGACTGACCTACTGCAATGCTGCGCTGCCTCATGCCTTACTCATGTGCGGCCAGTCGATACCCAATGCTGCCATGATTGATGCTGGACTGGAATCGCTCACCTGGCTGGCCGAATTACAGCGGGCCGACAAAGGAGGGCATTTTGTCCCGATCGGATCGAATGGCTTTTACCGGCGGGGCGGCGATCGTGCTCGATTCGATCAACAGCCTGTGGAGGGCCAGGCCATGGTGTCCGCGTGTCTTGAAGCGTACCGGTTCACGCGAGATGAACGCTGGAACAAAGAAGCCCGACGCGCTTTCGAGTGGTTCCTTGGGCGCAACGACCTGAACCTTTCCATTTATGACCCAACGACTGGCGGTTGTCGAGACGGTTTGCATCCCGACCGCCCTAACGAGAATCTTGGCGCGGAGTCTACGCTCGCTTTTCTCCAGTCCCTGCTGGAGCTGCGCTTGGCAGAGAACAACTTTTTGTCTGTGGAGACGCGATCCAGATGAGCAATACGCACGTCGAACTTCTTCATCGTCACAAGCTCAATCCGATCTTGACGGCTGCTAATTGGCCTTATCCCGTCAATACTGTGTTTAATCCGGGTGCCACATTGTTGGTCGATGGCACGACACTGCTCCTGTGCCGTGTAGAGGATCGGCGCGGACAGTCACACCTCTGTGCGGCCCGCTCGGCCAATGGCGTGGACGGTTGGCAGATTGATCCACAGCCGACCTTGAGACCCGACCCTGAACATTTTCCTGAGGAGATTTGGGGCATTGAGGATCCACGCATTACCTACCTCCCGGAACTGAATCAGTACGCCATCGTCTATACCGCCTTCACCCACGATGGACCGGGCGTGGCTTTGGCGACCACCGAAGATTTCCACAGATTCGAGCGCTACGGGATAATTATGCCCCCGGAAGATAAGGATGCAACTCTGCTGCCGCACCGCATCGACGGTCGATGGGCGTTGATTCATCGCCCGGTCAGCTCTCCCAGAGCGCACATATGGATTTCCTATTCGCCCGATCTACGGCACTGGGGTAGCCACGCACTCATGTTGGAAGCTCGCCGCGGAGGATGGTGGGATGCAAACAAGATTGGCCTCTCGCCGCCACCTATCGAAACCCCTCAGGGTTGGCTGGTGATTTACCACGGTGTGCGGCAGACAGCGGCCGGCTCTCTTTACCGATTAGGACTCGCCCTTTTTGATCTGAAGATACCCGAGCGCTGTTTGAAGCGTAGCAGCGAGTGGGTCTTTGGCGCCGAGGAATCTTACGAGCAACGGGGCGATGTCGGCTACGTCGTTTTCCCCTGCGGCTACACTGTCCTTCCCGATGGTGACACCATCCATTTGTATTACGGAGCAGCCGACACAAGCATTGCCCTGGCCACCGGCAGTATTCGTGCCATGCTTGAGTGGCTTGATCAGAACCATTGAGCTTTGTAGATACCGTCCTTCATGTCAATGGTTTTCTGTTGGGATTGAAGGGTCAAAACCGCTTCGGTTTTGACACCTTAACAACGCGTCCGGTCTTTTCTACGGGTGCGAGACCCGAATGTCTCCAAGCCCGACTTTGGCCACCAAGTAGATTTTCTTGTCGGCGTTGGTATAATCAGCGTCCTGATGTTCGAGTTTAGCGCCAAAACCGTCGCCGCGCTTGCCAAGAATATGAATATCACCGATACCTGCCGTGCAACTGGCCTTGAGTGGCACGTTGGCGGGAACGATGATCTCGAGGTCACCCATTCCCAAGTTGCAGTGTACAACGTTTTCGCCTTCGTGCAGGGCGGATAATGACAGGTCGATCGTGATGTCGCCGGCGCCCTGATCGGCTTTGAGACCGCCGGTGTCGATGCTCACCGGTTTTAGACGCAGATCACCGACCGTGCGCGAGAATTTCTCGCCGACAAACTCCGTCCACTTGTGTTCTGACCAGTGGTGTTTTCGGGAATGGCTGAAAATTTGCTCGATGCCGAAGGCGATCAAGATCAGAGGCCAGAACTTGTGAATAAACTCGCCGAGGCTGAAATCAAACCACCCGACATTGTTACCGAGAATCAGAAATCCAAGCAGAATCAGCAGGATTCCAAAAAACCAACGCATGGCGACTCCTTTGTCATGGCGACGGACGTTCGATGCCGGAGCGATCGAATGATCGCCTCCGCGACGATAGCAATATGGTAGATACGGCATGTAGCAATCAAGGGAATTCTCTTGACTCTCGTCAAGGGCACCGATAATTTCCCGCGACTCACGAAGTTCGCTACCGTACTATGCCGTAGCTTGACCCCTCGTGGACGCCGTTGACTTGCAGAATCAGCTACTAACAATATGAAAGAGAGTCGCCATGAAGAGAGATTTCGTCGCCGAGACTGATTTCACCACCAAAGAAATCGACCGCGTTTTTGAGTTGTGCGCCGCCATGAAGAACAAAAAGATCGCTCCCAAGCCGCTGGCAGGGAAGACGGTCGGCTGCATTTTTCATAAGGCATCGCTGCGCACCCGCATTTCCTTCGAGGTCGGTGTCGCCGAACTGGGCGGCAGTTCGCTCTATATCACCGAGAAAGAGATTGAGCTTGGCAAGCGCGAAACGATCTCTGATGCTGCCAAGGTGTTGTCGCGCTATCTGGCAACGATCACAATCCGCACCTTCGCTCACGGCGACGTCGAGCAGTTGGCGCGGCATTCGGAAATCCCGGTGATCAATGCTCTGACAGATTTGTTGCATCCCTGTCAGATTTTGGGCGACGCTTTTACCATAATTGAAAAGAAGGGCAAGCTGGAAGGACTGAGAATTGTTTATCTCGGCGATGGCAACAACATCGCGAATTCCTTAATAAACCTTGCCAGGCGCTATCCCATAAAGCTGGTGATCGCTACCAACCCCGGCACCCTCCCTGATCAGGCTCTGGTCAAAGCGGCGCAGGCCGAGAAGGTTGGGAGCGTTGAGGTTGTATTTAACCCTAAAGAAGCCGCTACCGCTGCCGATGTAATCTATACGGACGTGTGGGCGAGTATGGGACAGAAACACTTGGCGGAGGAAAAGGCGGAGCTGCTGAAAGATTTTCAGGTGAACGACGCCCTGCTTGAACTGGCGAAACCCGATTGCCTGGTGATGCACTGCCTTCCGGCGCTACGTAATGCCGAGATCACAGACTCGGTTATGGACGGTCCCAACTCGGTCGTTTTCGATCAGGCCGAAAACAGACTACACATCCAGAAAGCGATAATGCTTGTACTGATGGATCAGAAACTGTTGGGAACTTAATTACAACAAAAGGAGTCATTATGTTACGCCGCAGT
>JAPLUP010000588.1 GCA_026397575.1 Candidatus Zixiibacteriota bacterium | reverse complement strand
GTCGGCGACTCGTTGGTACTCAGGATATCGCACCCATTCGCGCGCGGATATCATGCCGTGATCGGCATACTTAGCGCTGACGACAATATCGCCAACAATGTGAGTCGCGCTACATTTTCGGTCGGACCGTTGACTGGCGAGATCATTATCACTGAATTCCTCGCCAATCCCGATGCAACTCTCGAGACCGAATGGGTAGAGCTGAAAAACGTATCGAGCAGGATCATCAATCTGCATGGCTGGATGATCGGCGATTCGCTACACCAGTATATCATCGAACAAGATGTGCCGGTGTCGCCCGGACAGTATCTGGTTCTGGCACAGGATTCGACGGCGTTTGGATCATATTACGGCGGAGACTGTCTTGCCATAGAGCCAAGCAATTGGGCCAGTCTGAACAATACCGGCGATGTCGTGATTTTGCGAGACGACAACGGAGTTTTTTCCGACAGCGTAACGTTCAAAGAAGTTGGTGATGGAAATCATTCGATGGAGTTGAACGAAAAGCAGACCGGCTCTACACGGAGTTGGTACTTTTCGACATCCGCCTCGGGCTCGACGCCATGTACGGCTAATTCAGTCAGCAGCGAATTCACTGAGGAAATCAACGTCACGCTTGCAAATCGGGTATTCTCACCCCGTTCGGGAGAGCGACTTTGTTTTCACGTCAGTTGTCCTCCCGCGACCGTGTTCGTAATAGAAGTGTTCGATCTGGCAGGGAGGAAGCATTGGACAATCGCAAACACTCTGCCGATGTCAACAGCGGACTACTTCTACGACGGTCAGTCGGAGCAGTATGGTACTTTGCCACCGGGCGCTTATATTCTCAAGATCGAAGTTGAAGATGGCAGAACCTTCAGCCGGAAGATCGGTTTTGCGGTGGCAGATGGAAAATAGGTCAATCCTCATGCTGCTGTTAGTCCTGCTGATCGGAACGGAGACTGCCTCCGCCGCTTTCGAGTATCCGTCCGGCTCCGTGCAGTCGTTTGCGAAGGGGGGCTGTGTCAATTTGCACAAACCGTCGTCACTGGATCTCTACATCAACCCTGCCTTGAGAATCTCGGGCAAGATCGGCGTCGACTTGTCGCTGTCGCGGTTGTATAACTTGTCCGATTTTCAACTCGTCTCTGGAGCCGCTTCCATCAACCGCGAGACGTTCTCGCTAACTGTCGGCTCTACGCAGTTGACCGGATCGGACTACTACTGGGAGCGGAGCTACTTGCTTGCCACATCCGTTGGCCTGCCATATCGTTTTCGGGTCGGGGCATCGGCAAACTACCTACGTGTGGAATACACGGGGGGCTATCGCAGCCTCGGTTTGACGGCATTGAACCTTGGCCTTGCCTGGTATGCACACGAAGCATTAGTGGTGGGCGCCGTCGCGCGCAATGTCAACCGACCACATTACAAATCGGGTTCACAGTCACTGCCGCTCATTAGTGAAATATCCATATCCTACGTCTTTTCTGAGACCTTCTCATTTTTTCTCACACAGCATCTCGAAGAAAACGTGCGCGACCGATTCTTCGTTAGTCAGGAGGTGAATGTCACCAAGGAGTTTTCGTTGCATCTTGGGCTCGCAACCGAACCAACCGAGATCAGTGGCGGGTTTTCTTTGTACGTCGGCGGTTTGATATTTGATTATGGCTTCCGGGATAATGTATATTTAGGAGGAACGCATCGGTTTGGACTGAGGTATACGCGGTAGATGAACTCGATCATGACGACTCGCGAGCTGCTTGAAGCTCACGAAACCGAATATCTGGCGCCGTATGCCGTGCTCAGTCTTCGATCGCGCGGACGCCTCTACCCGGAGCCGGAGCACCC
Organism: Candidatus Zixiibacteriota bacterium; assembly: GCA_026397575.1. GTDB lineage: Bacteria > Zixibacteria > MSB-5A5 > CAIYYT01 > CAIYYT01 > CAIYYT01. The sequence continues at coordinate 943 of JAPLUP010000588.1, read as the reverse complement.
CTATCGTACCCGCTTCCAGCGCGACCGCGACCGCATCATCCATTCGGCGTCATTCCGTCGACTCAAGCACAAGACGCAAGTGTTTGCCGCGCCTGATGATGATCATTTCCGCACCCGGTTGACGCATACGATGGAAGTGGCGCAGATTTCTCGCACGATCGCCAAAACACTGCGTTTGAATGAAGACCTATCGGAAGCAATCGCGTTGGTGCATGACCTCGGTCATCCGCCGTTTGGACATGCGGGGGAAGCGGCGCTGCAGGAAATACTCAAGAATGACGGCGGTTTTAATCACAACGCCCAGTCGCTGCGGGCGGTTGATTTGCTGGAAGATCGCTATCCGCATTTCGCGGGGTTGAATCTGACCTATGAAACGCGTGAAGGGATTGTCAAACACGAGACCGATTATGACTTGCCGGTCGAGTCCAGTTTCGAACCGCATTTGCGGGCATCGCTGGAAGGACAACTGGTCAATCTCGCCGACGAAATCGCGTACAATGCGCATGATCTTGATGACGGCTATTTCTCGGGCATACTCACGTCGGATGAACTGATGTTGGTGCCGATTCTGAAGCGGCTCTTTGAAAAGTCGGTGCAGCAATTTGGTGATCTTCCTCCGAAGAAGCGACACTATCACTTAATCCGGATGTTGATCGACTGGGCGGTGTCGGATGTGCTCAGCAATACGGTATCCCGAATCGGGCAATTCAACTTGCAGCGCTATGAAGACGTGGTTGAACGCAAGGAAAACATCGTCGAGTTCTCGCCGGAAGTCGAGACGGCGGGGCGACAACTCAAGAAGTTTCTCTTTGACCGCTTGTACCGTCACCCGACGCTGGTCGCTATGAATACCATTGCTCAGAAAGTTGTTGCCGATTTGTTCGACGCCTATCTCTCCGACCGGACACTGCTCAAAGACAAGTATCGCCGGCGCTGCGATAGC
>JAPLUP010000405.1 GCA_026397575.1 Candidatus Zixiibacteriota bacterium | reverse complement strand
TCTGGGTTTAGCCTGGTGAAAACGATAGACATACCGAACGAAAAGCTGACGGTCTGCGTGAAGGTTGTAGCTCTTGATAGGGAAGCGGGGAAAGTGGAATTCGAGAAGGAACTCCCAAAGGACGACAACGCGGCGCTGGAGTTGCTGCGGCAAGCTGCCGAAAAGGGGGATTCATGGGCTGAGTTCAGTCTGGGGAACATGTATAGAGACGGAACAGGGGTTCCCCAGAACTACGAAGAGGCATTGGTATGGTATGGGAAGGCATCGCAACGGGGAAATCCTGCTGGTGACACTGAGATTGCCTGGATGATATTACGAGGTCAAGGCGTTCCGCAGGACACGGCGGATGCGCTCATACGTTTTCAAAAGCTGGCTCAACTGCATTATGAGTGGGCACAGTTTGCTCTTGGGACCATTTACCGAGACGGCTTATGGGTCCCAAAGGACAGCTTGGAAGCGGTAAAATGTTTTCGAATGGCGGCTGAGCAGGGTAATGAGTCGGCCAAGGCAATGTTGCGAGAAATGGCTGATTCCTCAAAGTGATGCGCAACACCATTCGAAACCGGAGAAAGGCTGTGTCGCGCGTGTGCCCCATATAGCTGCAACACTAATGATTTCACGTCGTGTTTAAGGACTGGGTAGATGATAAAGAAGAAAGTCGGCAAAAGAATTCTCGTTGAAAAGGATGCGGCTTTAAAGCACGAAGCCCCTGTACAGCGAGAGCAGAAAGCCATAATAGTACTCGGTATGCACCGGAGCGGCATATCGGCGGTTACAGGAGTACTCAATATTCTGGGCGTAGACTTTGGTCCAAACCTGATGCCTGCTCAACCGGACAATCCCGAGGGTTTCCAACAGCATCCAGATATTGTAAACATTCACGACCGCATTCTGGAATCCCTTAATATAAAGTGGGATGATGTGGCCCCGTTTCCCGACAATTGGTGGAAAAATAAGGTGCTCAGACCGTTGCGAAATGAGTTGAGGGAAACCATTGTAAGAGACTTTGCCGAATCCGAGTTGTGGGGGATCAACGACCCCCGTATGAGCAGGTTGCTGCCTCTGTGGCTTAGCACCTTTCGCGAAGTAAACTGTAGGCCCCATTTTGTTCACATCGTACGCAATCCTGTGGAGGTGTCGGAATCTCTGAGAAAAAGACAGGGCTTTGCACGTCGAAAATCGATTCTGCTCTGGATGGTCCATGAATTGGCAGCGGAACTCTGGACCCGTAACTTGCCCCGGGTATTCGTTTCGTATAGACAGCTCCTCGAAAACTGGCCTGGGACGCTGGAAAAAATCTCCGAGGGTCTCGGAATCAACTTCCCGCTCAAGATTTCCGACGTGGTCGACAAGGTTTCGGATTTTCTTGACCTCGAAATGAAACACCACAACCGCGCGGAAGACCTCTGGTCCTACGATCCGGATACACCGCCATGTGTTTTGAAAGCCTATTCAAATTTTGAAAATGCCACGGATGGTGCGGACAACGATTTCGTTTCGAGTCTTTCCGAGTGCCGCGCTGAATTTGAGAGTTCAATGCTCTCGTATCCTTCCAGAACTCTCATGGAAGAACTCAAGCAACAGCGGTCCAAGGCAGGAGGCGAGCTAACGGGCCTGTCGGAACGCATAGGGGAACTGGAGGAATCGCTTCAGGAAAGGGATGCTCGTCTTGTAGAAGCGTCAGCCCAACTGGAAGCACGCACAGATGAGATCGCATCCCGTGATGTTCGGATTTTAGACCTTGAGCAGACGGTTTCAGCAAAAGACGGCGAGCTTCAAAGTATGACAGCTTCCTTACAAGGGCTTGAGGATCGAGTCACTGGTTTGGGCGCAGAACTGGCGCGTCGTGATGGGGAGCTTGGAGTGCGAGCATCTCGCATAAACTTTCTTGAGACTGAGATAACGTCACGAGCCGGGGAGATAGCTGACCTCAATGCGTCCATAGTCGAACGAGATGAACGAGTCCTGGTTCTGTCGAGAGAGCAGGCGAATCGTATTGCGGAATTGGAGTGGAACCTTAGTGAACGAAATGCTCGTTTTAGGGAACTGGAAGCAGAATTGAGAT
>JAPLUP010000495.1 GCA_026397575.1 Candidatus Zixiibacteriota bacterium | reverse complement strand
ATGTTCAAAATCGCCGGCGAACTGACGCCGACCGTTATTCACGTCTCGGCACGCGCGCTGGCCATACAGGCGCTGTCGATTTTCGGCGACCATTCCGACGTCATGGCTTGTCGTTCCACAGGATTCGGCATGATCGCTTCCGGATCGGTGCAGGAATGCATGGACAACTCGCTGATAGCGCAAGCGATCTCTCTGCGTTCGCGCATTCCGTTCCTACACTTCTTCGACGGTTTCCGCACTTCGCATGAAGTTGCCAAAGTTGAGGAACTGACGTTCGATGATATGCGCCAGATGATTCCTGATGGGTTGGTATTCGACCATCGTCGCCGCGCGCTGACGCCTGATAGACCGGTGATTCGCGGCACCTCGCAGAACCCGGATGTATATTTCCAAGGCAGGGAAGTCGTCAACAACTTCTACTTGGAATCAATCACTACTTGTCAACAAGTGATGGACCAGTTTGCCAAATTGACCGGCAGACAATACCACCTGTTCGACTATTTCGGCGCGCCCGATGCCGATCGCGTGATCATCATGATGGGTTCAGGCGCCGAAGCCACGCACGAGACGGTCGATTATCTCACTTCCAAGGGCGAGAAAGTCGGACTCATCAAAGTCCGCGTTTACCGCCCCTTCTCGGTCGATGCGTTGGCGAAAGCCATTCCATCATCTGTCAAGGCGATTTCCGTGCTCGATCGCACCAAAGAGCCGGGCAGTGTCGGCGAACCGCTCTATGCCGACCTGCAGGCAGCTTTGGAGGAGATGGTAGAACGCAAGATCGCACCGTTTAGGATTATGCCGAAAGTCACAGGGGGTCGTTATGGTTTGGGTTCGAAGGAATACACTCCGGCGATGGCCAAGGCGGTCTATGACAATCTCAAAAAGGACGTCCCGAAAAATCATTTCACCGTCGGTATCGTCGATGACGTCTCGCACACGTCGCTTGACTATGACAAGCATTTCCATGTCGAAGGCGACGACGTCTTCCGTGCCATGTTCTACGGTCTTGGTTCCGATGGCACGGTCAGCGCCAACAAAAACTCGATAAAAATTCTGGGCGAGAATACCGACTGGAACGCGCAAGGCTACTTCGTTTACGATTCCAAAAAGGCCGGCGCGGTGACTGTTTCGCATGTTCGCTTTGCCAAAAACCCGATTCGCAGTCCTTATCTAATCAGCCAAGCCAACTTCATCGCTTGCCACAACTTCTCATTCGTTGAGAAGTATGACATGCTCGAAAAGATGATTGAAGGCGGCTCGTTCCTGTTGACTAGCCCCTATGATGCCGGGGAAGTCTGGGATCGGTTGCCGGTGGAGTTGCAGGAGCAGTTGATCGCCAAGAAGGCGCAATTCTACGTGATTGATGCCGTCAAGATCGCCAAAGAGCTTGGTCTGGGTGCGCGCATCAACATCATCATGCAGACCGCTTTCTTCGAGATCGCCAAGCTGATTCCGCCGCAAGCGGCACTTGATGCCATCAAGAAGACCATTAAGAAAACCTATGGCAGCAAAGGCGAAAAAGTTGTCGAGATGAATATCGCCGCCGTCGATGCCGGTGTCATAGGCCTGCAGAAGGTCACTTATCCCAACAAGATCACCAGCAAGTTTAAGCGCCCGCCGGTGGTTCCGACCGATGCACCCGAGTTTGTCAGGACTGTGACCGCCACGATTATCTCCGGCAAGGGCGATGATCTGCCGGTCAGCGCTTTCCCGATTGACGGATCATACATGACTGCCACGACCCAGTATGAGAAACGCAACATTGCGATCGACATTCCAGTCTGGGAGCCGGCAGTCTGCATCCAGTGCAACATCTGCTCGCTGGTCTGCCCGCACGCCGCCATTCGTCCCAAGGTCTATGATCCGACATTCCTCGACAAGGCGCCTAAGACCTTCAAGTCGATCGACGCAATGACCGGTCCGATGAAAGGACTGAAGTACACGTTGCAGGTTGCCCCGGAAGACTGCACCGGTTGTGAACTGTGCGTCTATTCCTGCCCGGCATTCGCCAAAGATGCACAGGGCAACAAGACGGAGAGACGGGCAATCAACATGGCTTCGCAATTACCCTTGCGTGAACCGGAGCGCGAAAACTTCAAATTCTTCCTCGATCTTCCCGAACCCGATACGTCGAAGTTCAACGTCAACACGGTCAAGGGTAGCCAGTTTATTCGGCCGCTCTTTGAGTTCTCCGGCGCCTGCGCCGGTTGCGGTGAAACGCCTTACGTCAAACTGATGACGCAGATGTTTGGCGACCGTGCGATTTGCGGCAACGCCACCGGCTGCTCGTCGATCTATGGCGGCAACCTGCCGACGACTCCGTACGCTCAGCGTTCCGACGGCAGGGGACCGGCCTGGTCAAATTCGCTGTTTGAAGACAACGCCGAATTCGGTTTCGGTATGCGGCTGACGATTGACAAGATGCGCGAGTTCGCGCTCGAATTGATCGGCTCGCTTTTCCCGAACCGTCACACGGAATTCGCCAATGCGCTACAGACAACTCCGGTCGAAATCGAAGTGCTGCGGGCCAAAGTCGAAGACCTCAAGAAAGAGCTTCGCAAGATGGATCGCTCTGATGCCAGACACCTGCTGGAAATCGCCGACTATCTGGTCAAGAAATCAGTCTGGGTTATCGGTGGCGACGGCTGGGCGTATGATATCGGTTTCGGCGGTCTCGACCACGTACTCGCCGCCGGCAAGAACGTCAACATGCTGGTGCTTGATACTGAAGTCTATTCGAATACCGGCGGTCAGATGTCGAAATCGACACCGCGCGGCGCCGTTGCGCTGTTTGCCGCCGCCGGCAAGCCACTGTCAAAAAAGGACATGGGCCTGGAGATGATGAGTTACGGCTCGATCTACATCGCCCGTGTGGCCATGGGCGCCAGCGCGAATCAATGTGTCAAAGCGTTTGCCGAGGCGGAGGCGTTCGACGGACCGTCGTTGATCATCGCCTATAGCCACTGCATCGCGCACGGTATCGACATGGCGCATGGTCTGGAAGAACAGGAGCGGGCGGTCAATTCGGGCCACTGGATCATGTTCCGCTACAATCCCGATCTGGCCAAGCAGGGGAAGAATCCGCTGCAGCTCGACTCCAAAGAGCCTAGCATCACCTTTGAGGAATATGCGTCGCATGAAAACCGCTGGCGTACTCTCAAAGCGTCCAATCCGCAGGCATACAAAGCGGCTATGGAACAAGCACAGGCGGAAGCCACGGCGAAGCTCCGATACTACAAGCAACTCGCCGAACTGCCGTGGGGGAATGGCAGCAAGTAGGTTACTCATTTCTAAGTGCAGGTCAAAACCGCTTCGGTTTTGACTCCGATCATACAAAGCACGCGGCAGATCAACAAATCTGCCGCGTTTTTGGTTGTGCACAGCCACTCGGCGAATGTGTCATCCCCGCGAAGGCGTGGATCCAGGCTTCGCGAAAGTATCGACTGCAATGGCAAGTTTCGGCTTGACTTGAGTACAGTCCGGCACGTAGATTAGGCGTATGCGGCTTGCAAGAGCTTGCCTAATAATAGGTGTGGCTATCATCGTCTCGCTCCTGATCGTAGTGTGGCTAGGTTGGGCAGACATGTCGGGGGTGCCATACCCTATCTCAGGCCGAAGACTCATGTTTCCGGCAATACGGGGGAAGCACCGACACCTTCCATCTCTCCTCCTGCTGCTCTACTTACCACTTCCGTCATCCCCGTACCTCCCGAACCATATTTTGCTCACCGCTATTTCATGCCGGGTAATTTCACCGGTAGAGTCGCAGAACGCAAGGAGCTGACTGAATGGTTTGCCGACACTCACCACCCGATGTTCATCTATGAAGCTATCGGTGGTATGGGAAAATCAGCGGTGACATGGTATTGGTTGCACGAGGACGTACTCAACTCCGACCCCAAGCCGGATGGCGTCATCTGGTGGTCGTTCTACGAAAAAGAATCGCGTTTCGAGACGTTTCTGGAGAAGACGCTGATCTACCTCACCGGAGATGAGCCAAGGGTTAAAGGAATCCCGTCAACTTATGATCGCATGCAATGGCTCTGCCAACTACTCTGCAAGAAGCGTTATCTCATCATCCTCGACGGCGCTGAACGTATCCTGCGTGCCTACGCCGGTCTCGGATCACCTTATCAAGGGGACGAGGTTCCCGAGGACAAGAAAGATGACTATTGCACCTGTATCGATCCCAACGCCGGGAATTTCCTGCAGTGGTTGACGTCGTCTGATATCAAGAGCAAGATTCTGATCACCAGCCGCTTGTTTCCGAGAGAGCTTGACGGGCTTGACGATTGTCGACACAGGAAGCTGGTCGAACTACAAAAGGCCGACGCGGTCGAATTCTATCAGCAGCCGGAGAAGCAGACCGACGGCAAGGAGCTCAGAATAATCGGAACACGGGCTGAAATCGAGGCGGCATGCGAGAAGTACGGTTGTCACCCCCTGTCGCTGCGCTTGCTCAGGGGTATGATCTTCCGTGACTTGGAGCATCCCCGCGACATTGTCACGTGGACAGAGCATAACCCTCTGCCACAGGAAATCCCAAGAGAGCATCACATTCTTGAACTCGCATACAATTCTCTGGACGAGAAGAAGCGCAAGCTGATTAGCGAACTGGCTGCATTCCGCAATCCAATGGCCTATGACAGCATGGTGATATTCAGGAAAGACTTCGGCGACCAGCAGGAATTCGACACTGCTCTGATTGACCTTGTTGACCGCGGGCTGTTGCTTCGTGATCTAGCAACCAACAAATACGATCTCCATCCGATCATCCGCCGCTATTGTTACGACCGCCTGACAGACAAACAGGGGGTCCACTCGCAGTTGCGCGACTATTTCACCACCGTGCCCAGCAAGAAGGAAGAGGAAATCGAGTCCCTGGCTGACCTTGACCCCGTGATCGAGTTATATCATCATACTGTGAACTCAGGCCAGTATGACGAGGCATTTCGGTTGTTTTACGACAGAATTACTTACGCCACGTACTTTCGCTTTGGCGCATACAGCTTGCGCATCGATTTATTGCGTTTGCTGTTGCCTGACGAAGGTGACAAACCCCCGCGGCTAAACGGCGAAGCGGCTCAAGCGTGGACCCTGAACGGTCTAGCGAACTCGTATGCGTTGTCCGGCCAGCCGAGGAAGGCTATTCCGTTGTTTCAGAGTTCCAATGACGTGGACGAGAAGAGTGCCCATTCTCTCGGAGTCGCCATCGGCTTGGGCAACCTTGCATATATGGCGGAGCTTCAGTTGGGTCGCCTCGATTCTGCCGAACTCAACCTTCGCCGATGCATCAGCATCTCTCAGAAGATCAATAGCGCACACCAAGAGTCGGCCGGCCATCGCGAACTTGGTCGATTGCTCGACTATCGTGGCAGGTTCAAGGAGTCTGCCGAGGAGTTGTCGAAAGCACTTGAGGGGTTCGAGAAGTTGCAGGCGAAGCAATCGGAGGGCTTGGTCTGGTCCCATCGCGCTCTGCGGATGTTGTTAATGTCAGACCCTCGGCAAGCGCTTGAGCACGCTCAAAGGGCGAGAGAAATGGCTGATGCAGAACATTACGAGGCCGACATCATCCGCGCCGAATGGCTGCTTGGGGCGGTCTATCTAGCGAACGGCAATCTCAAGGAAGCGGAGAGTCATTTGAATGAGGCGTTGTTGCGTGACAGGCGGATCAACCTCGTTGAATTCGAAGCAAGCATCTTGCTTGAACTCGCCAAGCTACGGCATGCGCAAAGGCACAAGCGTGATGAGATTCTCAAAC
>JAPLUP010000306.1 GCA_026397575.1 Candidatus Zixiibacteriota bacterium | reverse complement strand
GGCGGATGTAGAGAGAGCTGGTAGCCGTCGTGCAGTCCCGCGGCGTCGATCCATTGCTGAATACCTGACATCATGGTGTTTACATCCGTGCCATACCCGTTCGGCAAGCAGTTCATCATCGGGGCGAGCTGGGTGACGTAGTTCGGCACCATCAGAGGATCATGATCATCCATGACCGGCGACATGTTTTGGAGGAGCGGGTAGTTATCGATGACCGACGGGGGCGGGAACGTATTCGTCTCAAACTTGGAATCAAACCACCACAAGCAATTCAGAACCGCAACCGGGCCGCAGAAACTCCAACCCCCATTCCAACCCATCCAACCGTTCTGCTTCTGATCAAAATCAGGCATACCGTTCGGAGCATAGTCGGGATAGGCGTGTTTGTAGTACTCACAGCTCGGAGTACATCCCAGAAGCTGGACGTTATCAGCCATCCCTTCGAAGTCCCAGCCAGAGCCTCCGACTCTGATTTTGTCGATCGTTGCTGGATTCGAAAGCTCCGTCATCAAGTCGAAAGAGTTCATAATCCAGACGCTGTCGGCAACTTGTAGACCGGTGACCACGCCAGTACCACCAGCAACAGACTTATGATTCGGATTCGGGCCGGTGCCGGCGTCGATCCACTCGTACCAGCCATACTGCCAGTATCTCGGAGTGCCAGTGACATCGGTGTAATAAACCACAACTGTCACCGGGAACTCGAATTCGGTCGGCGTAATTCCCGAACCACCTAGATTATGTCCAAGAACTTTGATGTCAATGGTCATGGTGACACAGGAGCATGCAGAAACGTCATAGTTGAGCGTCTGCTCGCATGCTGTCCAGTCACCGCTGTTACCTCCCAAGGAACGCTGCCAACCGAGGGCTGAGATTCCAGGCAGACGTGGGCCATTCACGTTGGCCTTGTAAAGCGTCGACACTTCACCCGGACCAGTCTCAAACTTCGTCCAGCCGTTAGGAATCAGATCACCGGTGCCGTCGGGAGTGAATCCCCCTTCAAAGTCACCATTGGTGAGGATCTCTTTCTGCGAGTCGCAATTGTCACAGGCATCACCCTTGCCATCAAGGTCGGTGTCCTGCTGCCCCGGATTATTGATCGTCGGGCAATTGTCGCATACATCACCAATGCCGTCGCCATCGCTGTCCTGCTGATTCGGATTGTAGATATTCGGACAGTTGTCCTGGAAATCAGGAATGCTGTCATTGTCAGCATCCGGCGGTACTGCCGGGCAGATCACGTATGCGGCTTGAATAGCTGTCACAACCGGGCCACCCTGCCAAGGGGTGAAATCGCGTGGTATATTCATGCCAACGAAGTTGTTGACGGCATCCGGCGTAGCTTGATAATCGATCGACTCGATGTATAGCGTCCCGCCGGGCGGAGTCACTTGCGTGCAGGCGTAAGGATCATGCTGGATCTGCCCGTGAGGTCCGCTGATGTTGTCAGCATCGTTGTGCACCGTTCCTCCGTGTGCTGAACCGGACGGAGGTTCCCCTTCCAGCATGTCCAGGAACGGATCAGATATGCAAATCTGACGCATAGTCTGATCGGTGGTGCACGCACCGGCAACAGTGACCCAATGAGCCCCGATATAATTCCAAGCCTGGCCCACGACTTCATAAAAACTCAGGAGCAGGATTACGTCCTGACTGTTCAGAACCTGATCCCGAATGTACTCATAAGAAGGTGACGCTGCTAACGTGTCATGGTAGTACCATTGCAGGCCGCGGCTCGCCACGTAATTCCTGAATCCGTCTCGCATGGCGTCTGGTGTCGTACCTATGTAAGCAACATTGGTATGGAGGTAATTGGTGGCCAGATCACCAATGAATGGCTGGACGTTGTTCGGATCGTGGTCGTCCCAGAGCGGCGGTAACGTCGAATAGGAAGTTAGCAAGCCATATCCGTCATTGGGAGGTTTCGTTCCAAAAGGTCTTGGGTCAACCGGATTTGGCTCCCACTTGGAATCGAACCACCAGATACAGTTGGCAAGAGCCGCAGGGCCATCATGCGACCACATTCCGCTGGGCGTGTGCCAGTTCAACTGCTTCTGATCGAAGTCAGGCATTCCCTGCGGTGTATAGTCAAGGTACCGCGCCTTGTAGTAGTTACAAGTGTCGGGCGGTCCGCCTGTGATCACGAAAGCCAGATCGAGTGATTGCATAGGCTCGAGCGGTTCCCGCATCTCCATCCAGTTCAGATTGCCCCACTGAGCCCAAACACCATCATCATTCCAGCGGTTTAGTGTTGATTTCCACCCCCACTGTGGTCCAGGGGGGCCAAGGATGATGGCGGAGATGTTCAGCCAATAGATCGTCCCCTCCTTCTGCCAGAACCAGAGCGAATCGGGCAGGGTGACGTTGTATTGATAGTAGGTCTGATGATCATTGGGTAAGATCATCGCTATGCTCGGATCATACCAACCCTCGGGTCCCGAATACGGCCCTCTGACGGTCACGAATGGCAGGAGCGCAGGGATTTGCTTATCCCAAAGTGTCTCCCCCGGTCGGCTGTAGGGAACGCCGGGACCGAAGGGTATGTCTTCGGCAATGCTCAGCTGAAACGCGACAATCTGTCCGTCCATGCCGTGCAGCCACGATCCCCAGAAGTGGATATCTTTGACCCAACCGGTTTGTGAGCACATCCAGTCGTCGGCCAGAACCATTGGCTGGGTGGCATTGACATCCCACCCCATCGGATTTGGCAGTTGGGGGAAATGCATCTTATGGTCGTCCCCGAGATCCCAATCTCCATTGGCGGAGACAAGTGCCAACAAAGCGAACACGCATGAGAAGAACCACATTTTCTTGTACATTATCGTTTTTCCTCTTTGCGATAAAGGAATGGGGTTAGAATCCTGACCACACTTCGGAGCCCAAACAAGGTCACCGGCGTTGGCCAGAAAAGTCCATGAGGCAAGGGCATAGACTACCTCCTTCGCAGGATACTATTGATATATAGTCGAGCCGCAGTTGATACCGTATTGCGCTAAACTACGGATTGGCATCTGATTTTTGCAGGGTTGCTTTCCTGCTGACTGTCTTTCTATTTAATATCGTATGTCGCACCGACCTTGTCAAGCACAAAAGTCAGGTTTTTTGGCCTGGCCAGGGGGCCAAATTGACCAGTATTCGGGCTGAAACTGTATCCCGGAATGGAACAGCCACAATCCGCAGTCCGGGTTCCGGCGTGCTATATCGTTTTTCCGATGGAATTAGGGAATTTTTCTCACTAAGTCCGGACTAGCGTCGTATTGAAAACAGGAGAATATGATTTCGAACAAGTCTTTTTACGGAATACGCGCTTTGGTCCATCTGGCGATCAATGCTCGCGGCGGCCATGTGGGTGTCAAAGACATCGCTACCGGCCAGAATATTCCTTTGCGATTTCTGGAATTGATCTTTTCGCGCCTGAAGGCCTCCGAGATTGTCACGTCAGTCCGAGGCGCAGGCGGAGGCTATTATCTGGCTCGACCACCCGATCAAATCACCTTGGCGGATGTGATTTTCGCCTGCGAAGGGGCGTCCGAATTCGCCGTGCCAGCCGCACTGTCGGAGCGAATGAACAGCGGAGATCCAGTTGGCCAGACGCTGATCAAAGTCATAGACAGGCAGTTGGAGCAACTGCAAAGTAATCTGCGATCGATAACCTTGGCCGACATAATCCAATCCGCTGGTTTGTCATCGGAGATGTACTTTATTTGAGACTGCCCAAAGGAGAGTTGTGAAGATCGCAAATTGCATTACTGATTTGATCGGAAACACGCCGATGGTTTTCTTTGACCGCGTGGCTGGCGGCCTGCCTGGTCGTGTCGTCGGCAAGATGGAATCGTTTAATCCTTGCTCTTCTGTGAAAGATCGTATCGGTTTGGCAATGATTGAGGCCGCCGAGCGACAAGGCAAGATCAGTAAGGATACGATTATTGTCGAACCAACCTCCGGCAACACCGGTATCGCGCTGGCATTTGTCTGTGCGATCAAGGGCTATCGTTTATTGCTCTTTATGCCTGAGACCATGTCGGTTGAAAGACGGAATCTGCTCAAGGCGTTTGGCGCCGAATTGGTTCTGACACCGGGCCCGGAAGGAATGCCCGGAGCCGTCAAACGCGCCGAAGAACTGGCTGCCGGTGACGCAAAGTACTACATGCCACAACAGTTCAAGAATCCGGCCAATCCGGAGATTCATGCCAAAACT
>JAPLUP010000225.1 GCA_026397575.1 Candidatus Zixiibacteriota bacterium | reverse complement strand
CACCTCTCCGCACTCCTCGCAATGACACGGTCTGGGCTTTTTCAACAGTCCCCTTGCTGTGAGTTTGGTCTTGGTAGGATAGGCATTCCTGCCTCTCCTTCGTCGATCTTTTGGGAAAAGTGCCCTGAGGAATGATCGCATAACACAATCTCCTTGGGCGGGAATGAAAAATCCGACTCAATTCACTGTCAAAACCGAAGCGGTTTTGACCTACAGATGAGCCGGACTCGGATTTGTTCGACCGCGCCGGATTGCCCAGATTGGTCGGTGCGCTCGGGCAACCGCAAGGGTTGCCGCTACAAGCGACCGATTAACGTTCTGGTGTTGCCGACGGATCGGTTACTCTCCCGAACCCGCGCCGGAATAAGTGAACGTTGATGGCTTCCGGCAGGTCTCCTGACTTGGCAGTTTTCGTGTCCGCGTTGGCGGGACGCTGCCTACTCTCCCTCGCCTTCCCGAGCTTCGACTAGCTCAGTGGCACGGTGGGGATTTCGTCGCTGCTTACAGTAGCGGGGCTGTGCGGGATTTTCACCCGCTTCCCTATTAAGCTTCGCACCGAAAGCCGGTGTAATATGATACGAGGATAGAGATGTTGAAGGAAATTGTCAAGGGGATGTTTCTATATGGGCAAAGCCCAGTTACAACTGACCCGATTCAAGGGCGACTGAATGCTTAGGTTGGCCAAATGGATTTCTTTGCTGTTTCGGAAACAATATCGATAAGGATTTCGCGAAGTCCTGACAGTCCTTCTTTGCTTATCTTCTTGGCGACTTTCTTGAATCGACTGACAGACACTGTGGTCTGCGGTGTGTCACGAATCAAGTCATCCAAGCTGCGACTTAGCGACTCGCGTTCTTCTTCGGTGAGTTCCTCCATCTCAGCGGCGAGTTCTCTGGCGGCCTGCAGGCGAGAGACCGTCCAGGGAAAGGGCGACCCACATTGCACACAAAAGGCAGGAGCAGGAAAATCACCACCAAATGATGCCACTCCCTCAACATGATATTCGCCGCGGATGTCACCACCACATTTCTCGCACTTGGTAAGTGTGCGTTGGCCGCATTTGTCGCAGAAGTCATTGTTGTGCTGAGGGTATTTCTTACTGGATCTGTTGATCACGTGGCCGTTTGTACAAATCTGCGCAACATCATGCCACGATTCGTGTCTTCGTTCCTGTCCATCATAATTGTCAGAGAAACCTCTGGGTATTCTCACCAAGCTACTACTCCTTTATAGAGACCGGTTGCTGTGCCAACTGATAATATGGAATTAGGAAACACTTCTCATGTCAATCACTTTTTCTCTTTACCTGTATCTCCTCTAATCCTTTCGCCACCAACTGCCCACAGGCCGCCGCGATCTTCAAACCTTTGGCTTTGCGGAAGGTTACCGCCGGGCAGCGGGGATACAGGTAGTCACGGAAACGGTCGATGGCCTCCATTGTCGGCGCTTTGAAGTCGTGCGGTGTAAACGGTTTGAGCTTGGTTGACTTTTTGGGTGCTTCACCACGCAGGGCGGCGAGACGACCGTGCTTGACTACTTTGATCGGCGCCAGCGGCATGCCCTGATCGTCAATGATCGGATTGTAGGTGATCAGGTTGACTTTGCACGGCAGTTTGCGAGTCAGGTCGGCCAGTGCTTTGGCGCATTCCATCGTGTCGGTGATACCGGCGATCATGATGTATTCCAGCGTTACGCGGTCACCGGCCTGGGCGATGTAATCCCGACAAGCGGGAATCAGTTCATCGAGTGGATTAGCTTTCGCCGACGGCACCAGTCGCTCGCGCAGTTGTTGAATCGGCGCATGCAGCGACAACGCCAGACCGGATTTCAACTTGTACTTGGTCAATTCGCGAAGTTGCTTGACCAGTCCAACAGTCGAAATCGTAAACTTGCGCGCCGAAATCGAGATACCAAGTTCCGAGCTGGCAGTTTCGATCATGTGGATCACGTTCTGCAAATTCAGCAGCGGTTCCCCCATCCCCATCAACACGATATTGGCAACACCAGTCTCCCCTGCCAACCGTCGCGCCAATACCAATTGCCCGAGCATCTCCCCGGTGGTCAGATTGCGCTTGAATCCAAGCAAACCGGTCGCGCAGAATTTGCAGCCGATCGTGCAGCCAACCTGGCTCGACATGCAGAGCGCCAATCGCCCATGCACCGGTATCAGCACCATTTCGATCAGATTGCCGTCATGGAGTTTGACCAGGAATTTGCGAGTGCCATCGTCCGGGTCGCGTTGTTCTTTGACAACTTCCGGTAGGAGAATTTCGCATTTGGCCTGCAACTTATCGCGGAGCGGCTTGTTGAAGCTTGACATGCGGGCGAAATCGCAGATTTCCTTCTGATAGACCCACTGGAAGAGCTGCTTGGCGCGAAACGGTTTCTCACCGAGTTCTGCCATCAGCATTTCCATCTTGGCAAGCGACATACCGAAAAGGTTGGTGCGTGAAGGTATTGACATAGCATTACAAACAACGTTTATTGCGTCGTTTGGCAATGACTTTCTGGAGGTTTGCGTGGCTGAAGTTGCAACAATAGATGATCTAGTCGGCAGGTTAAACCGGCTAAAGGAGTTTCTTTGACCTCGACAAGCGGGTCGAGAAGATAAAGCAGCTTGAGCAGCAGACGGTTGCCGAAAGTTTTTGGGCCGATCAGGCCAAGGCGCAGGCGACTCTCAAAGAGATCTCCCTCGAAAAGAAGTGGTTAGAGCAAACACGGCAGCTCGAAACAGCGCTTGCCGATTTGGAAACGCTGGTCGAATTGTCGCTTGATGACGCCGACCTGCAGAAGGAACTTGCCGGTTCGCGCGCGACATTCGAAAAGCAACTCGACGAATTTGAACTGAGGGCGTTGTTGTCCGATGTTGATGATCCGCGCGACGCGATTCTGACGGTTCATCCCGGCGCCGGCGGCACCGAGTCGCAGGATTGGGCGGAGATGCTGTTGCGCCTGTACCTGCGCTGGTGCGAACAACGCGGATATGAGGCGGATATAATCGACCGTCAATCCGGTGATGAGGCGGGTATCAAGTCCGCGACATTGGAGATCAAAGGTGACTATGCTTATGGTTACCTCAAGGCGGAGTCGGGCGTGCATCGATTGGTGCGCCTCTCACCGTTCGATGCCAATCAACGTCGGCATACGTCATTTGCTTCAATCTTCGTGTATCCGGAAGTTGGTGAGGACATCGCGATTGATATCAAATTGGACGACATCCGCATCGATACCTATCGGGCATCAGGCGCCGGTGGGCAGCATGTCAACAAGACATCATCAGCGGTCAGGATCACGCACGAACCGAGCGGCATTGTCGTGCAGTGCCAGACGGAGCGCTCGCAGTTGAAGAACAAGGAATCGGCAATGAAAGTGCTGCGCGCGCGGTTATACCAGCGGGCGCGCGAAGAAGAAGACAAAAAGCATGAGGAATACGCCAAGTTCAAAAAGAAAATCGAATGGGGCAGTCAGATACGTTCATACGTGTTTCACCCATACAATCTGGTAAAGGATCATCGAACATCATTTGAAACATCCGATACTACCAGTGTAATGGATGGTCACATTGATGGTTTCATCAACGCTTATCTCAACTGGAAAGATAAGTAATCACGAGGTCTTATGAATATCGTAGAGCAGTTTGCCGAGAAGGCAAAGCAACTTAAGAAACGCGTTGTCTATCCCGAAGGCGAAGAACCGCGCTCAATACTGGCGGCAAAACGGGTGGCCGGCGAAGGCATCGCGCAAGTAACGCTGGTTGGCGACACCGACAAGATCGCCGCGCTGGCCAAAGAACACGGACTGGATATAGGCAAGTGCACAGTCACCGATCCGAATCGCTCTCCCCTATTTGCGGATTTCGCCGATGAGTTTTTCCGATTGCGTCAGGCGAAAGGGATCACCCATGAGCAAG
Source organism: Candidatus Zixiibacteriota bacterium (assembly GCA_026397575.1). Classification (GTDB taxonomy): domain Bacteria; phylum Zixibacteria; class MSB-5A5; order CAIYYT01; family CAIYYT01; genus CAIYYT01. Next base: position 697 of record JAPLUP010000225.1, on the reverse strand, counting down.
CCGAAGTTGCAATCAGGCAACCGCTGTTTTGGGGCGCGATGCTGGTGCGCAAGAACATGGCCGATGGATCGGTCGCTGGTGCGATCAATACTACCGGCGATGTCATCCGCGCCGGGCTGCAGGTAGTCGGACTGGCGCCGGGGATCACTGCGGTATCGAGTTTCTTTATGATGGTCGTTCCGGAATTTCTGGGCGAGAAGGACAAAGTCATTTTCTTTGCCGACAGCGCCGTGATTCCGAATCCGACCGTTGGACAACTGGCATCGATTGCAGTATCTACCGGCCGGTCATACAAAGCGCTTCTCAATGACGAACCGCGCGTCGCGATGCTTTCGTTTTCGACCAAAGGCTCTGCGAAACATCCGGACGTCACCAAGGTACTGGCGGCACTTAAGATGGCGAAAGAGATTGATCCGAAGATGATCATCGACGGCGAATTGCAGGTCGATGCCGCGATTATTCCCAAGATCGGACAATCAAAAGCCCCCGGTTCGCCGATTGAAGGCAAAGCCAATGTGTTGATATTCCCTGATCTTGATGCAGGCAATATCGCGTATAAGTTGGTACAGCGGCTGGCGAAAGCCGAGGCGATCGGTCCGATTGTGCAAGGACTCGCCAAACCGGTTAATGATTTGTCGCGTGGATGCTCGGTAGATGACATCGTGAATGTCACAGCAATCGCAATGATTATGAGCAC
>JAPLUP010000620.1 GCA_026397575.1 Candidatus Zixiibacteriota bacterium | reverse complement strand
GACATCCCGCCGACATAAATCCGCGCACGAATCCCTCGATGCCTTCTCCAAGCTGGAAGCGTCCTCCACCCGATTCGCAAGATGACAGCACGATCAGATCAGCCGGTAGGTATAGCTGCATGACATCTCGCAGCGAAAGGTAATCGCTGGAATCAGCCGTCGTGTCCGGCGAAAGCCAGATTCGCGACCGCAATGGATAATCACGATTAACCGTGCTGTGCGTGGCAAAGTGAATGAAGTTGTACTTCGAAATTTCCGGTGACATCAAGATCGATCTTGCCGCATCTTTGCCTGTCAGTATCTGGCAACGATTGGCAGGAAACAGTTCGCAAATCCATTGCGCTTCCTTCAGTGAATAGGGCAAAGGGCGCAACTTGTCACTTGGCATTGGATCGGCGATTATCAGCAGTCGTGGTTGCTCCAGCATCGACGTCTTAGATGCCGCAGTCAACAGTTGCAGCGACGGAATATAAGCAACCTGACTGCGTTCGATAACGTACTTACCGTCACAAACCAACGCCTCGAAAGGCAGCAATGATAGGGCGCCATCAGCCGAAATGTACAACCGATCATAGCGCGACAGCTTGTCAAAAAATGGTCCGAAGACAGCTTTTGCCAGAGTCTCGGCCGCACTTCTTAGGCTGTCGATCAGTGATTCCTCCCGGGCAGACCTCTGCAGGAGGGCAGCGTAGTTCGCGAACTGCTCGGTCAACAACGATCGTGATGGCAATCTGTAGAGGAACACACCTTCTCTGGCAATGGCAATCAGGAACGATTGATCCGACGCTAACAGATAGTTTAACACCACGGTATGACTGTCCAACAAACGTGCCTTCAGCTCCGATACTGACGGTGGCTGCGGTTGGAGCGAGCCATTTGCGCGGAAATCGGCGAGACTCTGACGCAACCGCACATCAGCCAGCGCCGCCTCAAGTTCGGCGATATGATTCTGCAAGAACTCTCGTTTCGTTGGCGGTAGACTATCACTAAACTCGCTTTCCGCTCGTTCAATCTGACCCAACAATGTTCTCTCTTGTTTTCGCAGACCGGCGGGAATTCGCGATATTGCATCACCGCCCGAACGATCGAGCGCTTCCAGAAGCGAACGCGACTTGGCCAACTCAGCGTAACGAACCAGAGAATCAAGCAATGCGCTTTGCCGCGACTGCTCATACTTCGCCGCAAGTATGGCAACTAACTTTTCATACAGATAGCGATTGCTCCCCTTCTGAAAGGCGCGTAATTCCAGATCGGGGATGCTTCGCCGCGACTGCTCGAGTCTGCCCACCACTGGCGCGAGATAGCTGTATGCCGAATCAAGCTCCCCGCGATCGTACCAGATCATGCCCGCCTCTATCTCGCATCGCTGGAGATTGGCATACGAGCGCCGTGATTGCAGAAGCTGTCTTGCCGACGCAAGGTATTCGTCCGCCCCCGTAAAGTCGCGATTGAGTCGCGCATAGTCAGTGCGGATTATCTGCACATCAAATACCCGTTGCGCGTCCGACTGACGTTGGTAGATCGTCATCGCGGAATCCAGTTTCGCCATCGCGCCTGAATAATCGCGGCGTTGCTGATCGAGTTGCGCCTGCGCTATCAGCGAGTTAGCCAACTGTCGTGGGTTGTCATAAGCACGGGCGATATCGGCTGCTTGGCGAAAATACTCCGAAGCTGTCGGTACGTCGTTGGCGGTCACATAAATCTCGCCGAGACTGCTCAGCGTTTCCACCATTTCGTTTGGCAAGGCGAGTTGCCGTCTGATGTCAAGCGACCGCTGAAAATACTTCACCGCCGTCGTTGCATCACCGAGTTGTTGATAGACCGTGCCGATGTTGTGCAACACACTTGCCAGCGCCCCCTGATTCCCGGCGCTCTGTGAGCGGTCTAACGCTTGAACATAGCATTTGAGCGCGCCTTGATAATCACCCTGCGTGGAATGCACGACCGCCAGATTCGTCAGCAGCGACACCGCCAAACGCGCATTGTCTCCGGTCGCCGGCATGGCCAACGCCGAATCATAGTAGGTGATAGCACTGTCGATCTCGCCATTGTCCTCGGCAGACATCCCCTCGGCTTGCAGCAAACGCGCCCGTAGCAATTGATCATCCAGAGAGTTTGCCATCGCTCGCGTTTCCTCCATCCAGCTTCC
>JAPLUP010000365.1 GCA_026397575.1 Candidatus Zixiibacteriota bacterium | reverse complement strand
AAACAACTCGTCGGTGCGACGACGAATATCCTGTTTTTCCATTCCATAGAGATTGCCGAAGTAGGCCACCATCTCACGGGCAGTAAGACGGCCATATAAGCCGGTGTTACCGGACAAAAACCCGATTTGCGAGCGAACTTTCTGGGAGTCGACCGTGACATCGATACCATTAATGATGGCAGTGCCAGAGGTTGGCTTCAAAGCCGTGGACAGAATGCGCAGGGTCGTGGTCTTACCGGCGCCGTTGGGGCCCAGCAGACCATAGACTTCGCCCGCTTTGCAGCTGAACGACACTTTGTCGACGGCTTTGACCACACCGCGTTTTTTGTCTTTGAAGTTCTTGCACAGTTCTCTTGCTTCAATCATCATTGTTCCCAAGTTACAAATGGCATAAACACAAGGTACGACAGTATACCGCCGGAACGGCGAAATTGTTACAAAAAAAAGGCCGAATCAACGCGGTTTAATACGTAGCATCGTTAGTGTCGCGAGTTGCTCGCTTCGACTTTATCACAACCATGGGGTTTGGGCTCGCGACCGGCAAATCTTGAACATATTGCACGGGAGAGATGGTATGATTCTCAGTCAAAGGCTCTCGCTTCGAAATGTGGTTTTTGTCGTTGCGCTCTGCTGCATGTCAGCGAGCCGTGCGTCCGCGACCGTCCACACTGTCAGCGTAGGTAACTTCTTTTTTACACCGGCAAAGACACATGTCGCGCACGGCGACACCGTCAGGTGGGTCTGGGCGAGTGGAGTTCACAACAGCACCTCGGATGCCAGTTCGCCCAAGTCGTGGGCGTCACCCAATTTGTCGGGGCCTGATCAATCATTCCAGGCTGTTTTTTCTTCTGCGGACGGCAACGGACCTTTCCCTTACTTATGCACCATACATCCCACTACGATGAAGGACACCATTTTTGTCACCAATTTGGCAGTCGAAGTGACTGAGCAGTCGGAAATACCTGGTGACTATTTGCTGGAGCAGAACTATCCGAATCCATTCAACCCCGCTACGACAATCAGGTTCGCGATCCCGCACTCTGCGCGTGTGGAGGTGAGTATCATCAACGTAAACGGAGAGACTGTAGAAAGTAATGATCTTGGTTTGCTGCGCGCAGGTAGTTACTCGATGGTCTGGGACGGCCAAGATGTCTCCGGCAGAATGCTTCCATCCGGGGTCTACTTCTATCGGATAAAGGCCGGGGACTTTGTCGAGACAAAGAAGATGGTTCTACTTAAGTAGACGAGAGCCGCTGTCGGGGAAAACTCTCCGGCGAACTGCTGACACACACGAATTCCCGCCATGGAGACTGTTGAAAAACCTCGGAATTCTCATTGCGAGGAGTCAGGGCGGGAGAGAGAGGGGAGGGGCATTGACGACGAAGCAATCTGCGCGCCTGCATCGGAAGAGCACAAATCGAGATTGCTTCGTCGTGCTCCACACCCTACATCACCTCCTCGCACTCCTCGCAATGACACGGTCTGGGCTTTTTTGAACACTCCCCATCGCCGGAAGGGCATTACTGAAACGCTACTGTTTTGTCTCTTTGCAGAGTACCGACTTGTACGGATTGAAAATAAACTTGACCGGTTTGTATGGTACTCTGGGTAAGGTGATGCGTTTATTGACCTGATCAATGTCAAGACGGACGGTCGTGTGATAGTCACCTTCCATAAGAACCGTAAATGGCACCAACATCCGAAAGGTCGGCGAGACGCCATCGGTCTGAATATCAACGTTCACGACATAGCGGCCGTCTGGTTCTTGTGTTGTTGTTGCTGACCACCGGTAAGTCGGAACCTCGTTGCCGTAAACCCACTCGTCAAAGAACCAGTCAAGTTTGCTGCCGTAATGCTTTTCGGCAACGCGAACGAAATCGGGTGTCGAAGCTTCTTTCCAACTGTATTGCTCGAGGAAATCCTTGAGCATGCCGTTAAACTTGGAATCGTCTCTTTTATTGAAATCGAACATCATCATGCGCAGCATATAGAGAACGTACGCACCCTTGCTGTAGACAAGAGTCGTATAGTCAGCCGATTTCGATGTCGCCAGCCGCAAGCCCATCCAGATCGGACCGGCATCGTTGCCTTCGTGATAGGCAGTCGGGTTGCCCCAGGCATCATAGCCGCCGGACTGGAGTATATCATCACGCCATCTATCCATCAACTCGAAGAATTTGCCGCGGTATTGCTCGTTGTTCAAGTACTTGCGCTGGACGTACCACGCGCCCATGTATTCGGCAAAACCCTCGGAGAGCCATTGGTCATGGTAGCTTTGCCAGCCGACCAGATGTCCCCACCACTGATGGGCGACTTCGTGAGCGCGGAAGGCATCGTCATAAGGAGTCAACTGCGACTCGAAAGTGCTCCAGGCCAGATGAAGAAATCCCGGCATCCCCTGGCCGTGTGCGTCAGGAATTTCCGTGGCCAGCAGACGGGGAAAGGGATAATGCGCCAATTCCAACGAAAAAAGAGACGTCGAAGCTCGAATATCAAGCAGGACGTTCTCCAGCATACTCGATGATGCGGCATGGTGTGCCTTACTGCGATAGACCTCAATCGGAATGCCATCGGCTGCACTGGCAGTATCGCGGCTGAAGTCACCGTAGTTATAGGAAATCATGGCGACGGGATAGTCGGAGATATCCCAAGAAGTAGCCTTGAAGCCGTCCTCGATCTTTTCGGAGAGCTTCTTCCCTACCGACAGGAAGGTATATTGCTCGGGACAGGCATAAGTGAGTCTGAACTTGCAGCGTTTGAGATAGCCGTAGTTGGGATACCAGGTTGTCGAACTAACTAAAACGTTATTGCCCCAGGGTGTCTTGGCGAGCATGCCCTTGGAACTGTAATCGAACTGGATTGAATGGCGCGTCCCTTTGGTCAGCGGTTGCGGGAAGTAGACGGTAATGCTGTTCTCTTTCGTGATTTTCTGCCAAAAAAGTGAGTCTCCATTCTCGTCGGTGATGCGAATGCTTTCTCGCGTCAGGTCAGGGAAAATCTTAAAGCGCAGGGACTGCAAGTCATCCAGACTAGGCAGAAACGACAGCTTGATCTGGAGGTCGGTTTTGGCAGACTGCCAGATTTTGCCGTTGATGTCGTATTCTAGGCTGTCAATCAAGTCCTTGTTTTCATGGTCGGGACCCCACCGTGACTGCTGATATTGCTCGGGCGAATGGAAACTTGAGATCAGTTCGGGGAAGGCGCCGCTGGCGGTCTGCGTGTGTTTATAGAGACAGACTTCCTCAACTTCCATGGGGTCGTAAACGAAAATCAGGTTGCCACAAGGAGCTTTGAAGCGCGCGCGGAAACTCCCAGCCGAATGGCTCTGCAGCAACTCAGGCAGAATATGCGCGGAGAAGGTTTCCTCAAATTCGGTTTCAACGTATTCACCAAAGTTGTTGAGTAGGTCTTGCTGGGAGCCGATCTGTTTAAGGTCGCCGAAGGCATACTGCCGCTCCAGATTTTCTATGAGGCCGTCAGTTGTAAAGAAGACCAACTCCTTGAAGTCCCAGGCTGCCGCCGAGTCCTTACAAAGCTTAGAGAACATAAACTTCTCAGCCGAGTTGGGAGGCACCAAATTGAACTGCCCCTTGCCTACGAAAACTGCCGCAATCACCCGACCGCAGATCGGTCGAGTCAGGGTAAGCGTGCCCGATCCGAGGACGAAGCGGGCGCCGCCTCGCTCGATAATCAGGCTCTTGACATTGGCTTGCCGGGAAAAATCAACCTGAGTATTCTTGATGGAGTCAGCAAGTGCGAAAAGGTCGTATTCGTACGCAAATCCCGGTACGGTCAAGAGCAACCAGACCATGATCAGTAATCCAAGAGAATACTTGGCTCCGCACCGGCACCAGCGATCGGATGTCGATCGGGCGCCGGGTTGACCCTTGCAGGTAATGATAGACATGCGCAAATATCCCTCGAGATAGCCCCACTCTGTTGCTAATTGTCCTTCAGCGCCGCATCCACCGAATCATAGACTTTGAACACTTCCGTAAGACGGGAAATGACCATAATCCGTTCAATCTTGTCGGTCAGATTTGCCAGCTTTAGCTCGCCACCGGCATCGCGAAACTTCTTGTAGTGATGAATGAGGATTGACAGTCCGGAGGAATTGATCCATTCGCAACCGGCCAGATTGACAATGGCAGTCTTGGTATCCTTGCCAAGAAGCGCATAGAGTTTTTCATCCAATTCGCCCGTATCGGGACCGCCCATCATTTTGCCTTGGATGGCAATAATCGCGATTCCGTTTTGTTCCGTGATGTTGACTTTCATTATACCTCCAAATTCCTTACACTCTGAGTAATCGAGCCACTTTTCTTTTTCAAAGATACGAAATGGCTACCACAGACGAAACCACTAAGTTTGTAAATAAGCAAATGGAATGTCGTTAGGAAATCGCAAAATCGTGTGGGCAAGCGGATTTAAGTTGGGAGAGACTGAGCGAGAGAGGAGATATCGACTAAGAATACGGCTGTTGACGATGGCTGATGACGGTTTCATAATGGAACGGGAATTGCGGTAGAAAAGAGCGGGGATCCGGCAAACTGATTGCGGGGGTGGAAAAGGTGACGAGAGCCGAGGGCTTTTCCGATATATCAGTAGAACGTCTCGGATCGTGTCGCCACAGACACTTCGAGATAGGGTACAAAAGGGAAAGGAGATAGAGATCGACACCACTCTCGCAAAATCGGGGCAATCAGAGCCGCTGAGCACGAACACGGGCGAGGACTATGAGAGCTTGGTTCTTTATCTTATTCATGACTTGGAAGGACCGCTGGCGGCCATGCAAACGCTGCTTCGCCTTCTTGATCAGCGGCGTTTTGACCTGAAGCGCGATCTCCACTCGCAATTACTGCAATCAACACACACGGCGATGAACCGAGTGCGGTTGATCGTCAGTGATCTGCTCAAGGTCAGTCGGTTGGAGCAAGGTTCACAGAAAGTGGACTGGAAGGATTTCCCAGTGAGCGAAGTGATTGACGAGTGCGTGGATTTGGTGCAAATTGCGGCCGCAGAACAGGACGTGATAGTCGCGGTGAACGACTACGATCATAGTCTGAGTGTCAGAGCCGACCGTGGGTTGTTGGCTCGCGTTGTTGACAATCTGCTGTTTAACGCGATCAGGCACAGCAACAGCGGTGGCAGCATACGATTGACAGTCTCCGACCATCGGAACATGGTCGCGATCAACGTCACCAACGGTGGCGAAGGATTCGGTGACATCAATCCCAGCGACCTTTTTGAGAAATTCAAGCAAGTACACAACCACAGAAATGTCGGGCACCGCGGCGCCGGATTGGGTCTGTACTTCTGCAGACTGGCGGTAACGGCAATGCATGGCGAGATCAAAGCTTATCAGACCGAAGCCGGAGAGACCTGTTTCTCCGTGTCGGTCGTCAAGGGAGGAAAGTAGACATGAGGCTCGAAGCCGAATCATATCTGAAGTCAGGGTCCAACGAGGTGCGGATTCTTGAGTACCGTCTGGCAGGACGTTCATTCGGGATCAACATTCTCAAAGTCAAACGCATCGTCAACGACCTGCCCCTCTTGACCGGTACACCCAATTCACCGGATTATGTCGTGGGCGTGTTTCGCGACCGCGACAATGTGGTGCCTGTGATTGACCTGATGGCGTTTCTTGGCCTGCCGGATGTCGAACGCTCGGAAAAGAAGAAGGTGATCATTACCGAGTTCTTCGGCATGCTTAACGCATTCTTTGTCGACCACATTGACTGGATACATCATTTCCATTGGGAAGATGTCATTGACGCGGACGCGGTGCTGACCGCATTTGATCACAAATACGTGATCGGGATTGTGAAACCGAGCGAGACGCGCATGATCCAGCTTCTGGACTATGAAACGATTATCCTCGGTCTTAGCCCCAGTCTACGATCCAGAGAACTCGACAAGATGAAAGACCTGACCCACACTGCAACCGGCAAGCGGATATTGGTTTCGGAGGACTCGCAATCGGTGCGGGATATGTTGACGGTGGAGCTTACCGAGTACGGATTTGAAGTGGTCGCGGCCAAGAATGGGCAGGAGGCGCTGAAACACATCGAAGCCGGAGAGCGGTTCGATTTGGTGATCTCCGATGTCGAGACGCCGCAGATGGACGGACTGGCACTGACTTGTGCGATCCGCAACCGCGAGGAGACCAGTGATCTGCCGGTCATTATATACTCGTCGATTGGCGACCTGGGGATGAAAAAACGCGCCGAATTCTTGAAGGCCAGCGCCCACATTACCAAGCTGAACGTCGAAGAATTGCTGGAAAAGGTAACGGAACTGACGACGGCCAAGAGAAGCCCGGAGATGATTGCGCAGCAATAGTGACCCTGGAGAGTGCCGGGGCGCAAAACGAAGGCTTTCTCCTTCTTCGTAGCCA
>JAPLUP010000002.1 GCA_026397575.1 Candidatus Zixiibacteriota bacterium | reverse complement strand
AGACTTGGAGAAACAGGAAAAGGAAAGGAGAGCAACTGAAGAGGCGCAGAGACTTACAAGACAAGCCCGTGAATTGGCGCGGATTCTGAATGAGGACTTCCGAGGTCTGCAAATGGAAATTGATAAGATCAGAAGAGCGACGCGCTTGAAGCAAGGGGATCAGATGAGCGACCTTGTGCCCGGAGGGGGAGATATAGATACTGAATACAGACCCGCCGGTCCGGAACACGGCGATGGCACCAGTGGTGATTCATCCGGGCCAGGAGAGGAAGAACGTCCTGGGCCTTCGCTATTGGATGGATCGGATAAAGGCGGGCCAGGCCCAGTTTCGGAACGGAAGCAGAAGCGGTCCACGTTCCAGGTTGACTATAGACACGAACAGGAACAATCGCCCCGATCTCACTATGAAAGGGATCTCCGAACTATAGTGATTAACTTGGACCACCCGCAGATGGTTCGTGCAGCACAACAGGGCGGAATCGATGGTAAGGCGTTCAGAGAAATGTCGCAGGAAATCGCCTTTGTTGAGTACGCCATAGCTCTCTGCCACGAGAAACTCAGCCGCGATCCATTCTATGCGAGTGAAGACCTACTGTTCGACATGCGAGATACCGTCAACAGGGTCAGCCGCATAGCATAGCCTGTTGACAGTCGTCATGAACGGCGCAGTCTCCGTGGCAACCGTTTGGATAGTGCGCATACTTACCTCACCCAGCCTTGCAGAAGTCACCCGGCGAGACACATCGCGCGTCCCGCAGTTTGCCACCTCTTAGATGTCAGCCCGCTTCTGTTTAGATGCGACAAATCTCCTTCATTTTCTTGATGAAATTTCTGCGAAGGTCAGTATCTACCCCATCAACGAGTTCTCTCATATAGGCCTTTGCTTCTTGGGCTAGAGCGTCATGAAATATCCTTCTGTTTACAACAAGGCTTTGACTGTCGTCTGATGGCATTATCATTTCTGGTGTATCTATTCTTATACGCCCACTACTCTTGACTTCTGCTTGATGCAGAATCCCATTTCGGAAATGGTCATAAAAGAGTTTTGCTTTTGTTTCATCTTGAAAGGAAGCCTTGAATAATGGGCGTTGCGTTAAGAACTCCACTACCATCCGTTTTGACTGTTTGTCGTTAGTGTTCACAGGATTGGATCTCCCCAGCCGAAACGATTGGAGCGTTTCAATAAGTAGACAGTCTAAAGCCATTATCGCAAAACCTGAGAATTCGGAACTGCTCATTAAGTCTACGGGTACCAAGAATCTATCCATTCTTTTGCTAAACATAGCTACTGCTTTGGTCCAATCATCGCCTGCACTTTCGGGGGTCAAGTTCAATTCTTGCCAATCAGTGTTTCTTAAACCTGGGGCTATTTCAAAACTGCCAACATTTGTTGACGGAGTTGCTAACATAACGCCTCCTTGTGAATGACTATTACCCTGTGTGGAATCGCGGTGTAGTCAAGACGGGCTGCAGATGGTAGAATCAGGGTGTCGAAAGACCCCGAGGTGGAGCCAAAAGCGACTCCCTGATTGCCTCCAAAACCGCCCTTCGGCGGTGGACTTTTGATCTTGGTGAGCCGGGCGGGATTCGAACCCGCGACGCCCTGATTAAAAGTCAGGTGCTCTTCCACTGAGCTACCGGCCCACACGAACACTTATTTTACCCGATCGAAGCGAATTTTTCTTCTTGTCCGTATTGGTCCGCTGCAGAAGGCCGTCGCCGTCGTTTCTGTCCTTCCCCGTGTTGGACGGCCCTATTGACAGTTTCGAACGTGCGCCGATATCATGTGGTTGACTTC
>JAPLUP010000393.1 GCA_026397575.1 Candidatus Zixiibacteriota bacterium | reverse complement strand
GCGTCTACAAACGAACTGTTTCTATCCCATTCAGATCGCAGCACAATACCGGCGGCAAGAACTTCGTTTAGTGGCGCTTCTCCGGTCTTCCGTCGATAGCCCCGCTTAAATAGCGGGTCGCCCGATGAGTCGATGGCGAGGGTGCACTCGTTTTGAGATATGTAGACATTTATTCTGACGTCAGGGTTTTTCACGTCAACCGATGGCCTCTGTCCGGTCTGGTTGCGAAACTGGTCCGCAATGGCATCCTTGGTTTTTTGAGCCACATACAGGGAGTTTGTGAATTGGGAATCAACAATCACAGCATCAATAGCAAAGGTCTGATCCAGTCCGAGATATTCACTCCAGTCGATGCTCAAAGCTGTGCGATACAATTCCTTGTCATCAGCGACCTCGAAATTGACGATGGGTTTTAGAATTCTGGTAGCCGTACGGCACCACAGATTCGCTTCATATAGCAGTTGCTTATCGCCGTAGAATTCAACGGACCGGTTCATAGTTTTCACATCGAAAGCGCCCAAATCAGCCAATTCCGTAGCCAGAAGGTCTTCCGAACCGTAGATGGTCTTGGCAATCATGCGGAAGCGCTGTTTGTTTTGATTCGTATTAGTCTGCATGATAGAAGGAAGCGATTGTCATGATGATTTCAAAGGGAGAAATCGAATTGGAGAACAAACTATGAAGCAGGGGAAAAGCAGATAGCTGTCAAAACTGAAGCAGTTCTCGGGCGTCGTCAGGAATCCTTTCCTGACGACTCTGACTAGCTTGCTGCTCCGGCAGGAAAGGATTCCTGCCGGCGCTTCCGAAATCTCCAGCCAGCTTGTGCACTAGGTAAACGACTTTGGCAGGCTGTCTACTTGGATCAGGCCGTGCCTTTTGCAGCCTCGGTCAGAAACTGAATTTTAGGCTCTTCAACGACGCCTGCACGCTGCATAGCGGACTTCAATTCCAAGGAAGCATAAAACTTCTCAGCTTCTTTCAGACTGCTCCATTCAAATAGCAGCGTCAGATCATTACTGTTTCCGTTAGGGCGGAAAATGTGGAATGACTTCTCCCCGGAAGATCTGCGAAAGTCAGCATTGTCGTCGAAAACAACTTTCCACGCAGCATAGTCCTTTACTTTGTGCTCAATCAGAACGTGTGGCATAACGACTCCTTTCACGGTGTCTTGATTTTGCGGCATTCTCGATTGCGAGATGCCTGCAATAATATAATAGTAGAGTCACGAAATCTACAATGCAGCACAAATACGCAAATAAATAGGAAACAGTGAAGAATTTCTTCGCTCCGGGGAATTTGAAACCGGGGAGGTGAACCACCCGTTACCATGGATTTCTCACATCTTCATTCGCCCAGAGGACTTGTCTTTGCAAAGAACGAATTCCACCGTGAGGAAGGGTGAAGATATCAAAGCGGGGGCTACGAGACGCGTTCTGCAACTGGATACAAGAATACTCAGCGGCTTAGGCTGGCTGTAGTGGACTATTCTTGAATACTGGATGACAGAAGGTTGTCAATTTTCAACGACCCGGCAATCAACGCCCATCGATCAAATTTCATTTCAATTCCCATGTGTCTCCTGACGTGCCTGATGGCGCGCTGCTGACACCGGAAGTCGATCAAGTTGCTGCAAGAATTCGGAGATTCTGTAAGCCAAGGTAAAGACCAGATGGCAGAGCGTTTCCCAAGAGTGTCCTAATCTACGTGGTTTTCTCTTTCTGCAGGCAGTGCGCAAGCGTACTGCGGTGCAGTCGCAGTCTTTCTGTACTCAGGCATGGTGAAGAACTTCTGGACGAAATTGGCCGTCTAACATATCATAGAATAGATGACTGTACCGAATACTGATCGTGACCTGTGGCAGAAAACCCTCGCCGGTGACTCCGCTGCCTGGCAACTGTTGGTGAAGCGATACCAGTCGCTGGTTTACGCAGTAGCTACGCGAGCCGGCCTGTCAATGGCGGATGCAGCGGACTGCTTTCAACAAACCTGGGTTGCTCTTTACGAAAATCGACATCGGATTCAAGATCCGACCCGGCTGTCGGCTTGGTTGGTCACTACTGCCAAACGTGAGGCAATGAGGTTGCGAAGACGTACCCTACCGGATACCGGGGGTGAGGCGGAAATTGATCATCCGGACCGTAGCCCCTTGCCGGATGAGGAGTTGAACCAGATCGAGCAACAAGCACACTTGGAAATGGCTCTTGCCGAGCTTGATCCTCGCTGCCGTCAAGTCGTCGAGTTGTTTTTCTTCGCTCCTGAAAGGCAGTCTTACGATGAAATTGCCGCGTCTTTGGGTATGGCAATGAATAGCCTTGGGCCGGTGCGGCGTCGTTGTCTGGAGCGATTGAAGAAGATTTTGCGAAAAAATGGTGTCATCTAAGTACGAGGAGATAGCTCAGCGTCTCTGTAGTAAGGAGTTGAGAAGGAAGAGAAGATGGATAGACACTTACACCGGGAAGAACTGATTGCGTTGGCAAGGAAGCTGCAGAGGTCGGCAAACCAGCATTTGAGCGAATGCGCCGAATGCCGCGAGGAAGTTGAGTTGCTCCGAAAGTTCAACATGGCAGGCCATTCCAGGCTGCAGGATGCACCGGCAGGCTGGGTCGAACGCGCCGCCTTATTGGCACAGAAGCACCATTCTCTTGAGAAAATCAGGAAGGCAGTCGCGGCTCTCGTGTTTGACTCATGGGCGGCAACACAGCCGATCGGGGTCCGTGGGCAAGCATCTATCGGCGAACGCAGGTTGCGTTTCGAAGCTGATCGGTTCACGTTTGATCTTCGCGCGGAACGGCTCCCGGGAGAATGGGCTTTCGTGGCTCAGGTAACCACTGAATCTCTTCCGCCAGGGAACTTCGCACTCTCTGCTGGGAAGAAGGAGTTGACTGCCGACACTGCGGGCTTTTTCCAGTGGACGGCTGATCGCCCCCCCAGAAGAATACTGCTACGCTCTGACGATACAGAAATCGAGATACCGGAGCTTTCGTGGAAGAAAAATCGACCGAGATAACCGCACGGCGATTTCTCAGCAGAGGCATCGTCAAAGACACTGACGAGAAAACGCTGGCGGCGGCCTGTGAACAGTATGTTCAGAAGGTAGCGCACAGGTCGTTGAAAGACGCCTTGCCGATCTGCCATCGCTTTGCTGCACGTGCACAAACGCATGGCGGCAGGCTGTTGCTGCAAACGGCATACCGCGCCTTGGCCCGAGTGACACATATGCGTGGAGCGCATGCTCCCGCTTTAGCAGCTTATCTCGAAGCCCGTCGGTTCGCTTCTGAGCAACCGCTCGTCCGAGCGAGGATAGATCGGGCTCTGGTGGACGTCTATATGTATTTGGGTAAGTTTGAACAGTCTCGGAAATCGGCACAGAGTGCCATAAGAGTCTTTACTCGGCTGAAGGCGGATTCCGATTTGGCTCAGACCCGAGTCAACTATGCCAACTCGCTGCATCGGCAAGACCGTCACCGCGACGCCGAGAGACTCTATCGAGAGGCGGCTGACTATTTTGAGGCCACAAGTAACACTCTGGCGGCAGCTCGCTGCTATTACAATCGCGCCAACACGCTTGTACAATTATTCGATTTAGCAACTGCGGAAGCTCTATACAAGAGAGCGGCTGAGATTTACGAGGGCGCCGGACTTGTCTTGGAATCCAATGATGCTCGTTACGGACTGGCATGGCTGAAGATGCTACAGGGAAGCTTCCACATTGCACTTCTCGACCTCAACACCTGCCAACGTGCATACCGCGAGGGTGGCGACCCACGTGGCGAAGCTCTGTGCATTCTCGACCGTGCTGAGGTCTGTCTGGGTCTTGGATTGCACAACGATGCCCTTGAAGCAAGCCGGGCAGCCGAGAAGCTGTTTGCCGGGCTGGGACTCCGATATGAGATAGCGAAGTCGGCTCTGTTTAGAGCTCAGGCTGCGACAGCGTTAGGCAGACGTTCAGAAGCGCTCACTGCCATTGAACGCGCCAAGAGCGGCTTCCGCGATGAAAAGAACACTGGATTTCAAGGAGTCTCCCATCTCTTTGCGTCAGATATCGAGAATGACGAGAGAAAGCGGCGTCTGGAGATCAGAGAGGCTCGCAGCAAATTCGCCAAGGCACAGTTGCCGCTCTGGGAAGCCGTGTGTGATCTTCGCGATGCCTTCGACTCGAAGCTCGCCGTTACTGCGCTGAACCGGTTGAGGACAAATCGCGCCGCGATGCATGTTCCGCACCTCTATGCTCTGTGGCAGACAGCGCTGGGAGATCAAGAACAACGTCGTGGTCACATGGAATCTGCTCGCCAATACTGGACGAATGCCGCTGACCAGCTCGATTTCGTGCGGGCGCAGTTGCCGCCAGTGGAGTTGCGCACCGCCTTTGCTCGAACGTCTCAGTCTCCGCATCTGCGATTGATTTCGGAAATATCGCATCATGATCCACGAACTGCAGCAGTTTGGTCGGAACGCTATAACACAGCGGGGGTCTGGTCACCACTGTTAACGACGGGCGCTGAACCTACTTCCCGTCGCCAGGTGACAGAGAGTCTGGATGCCCTTGCTTCCCAAGTAGCACTGCTTTCCCGGAATATCTCCGGATATGGAGGTGAACGAGGAATCGCGGCCGCAGCTGGTCGCAAAGCGCTGACGTCACTCCAGCGGAAAGTACGCGATGGACTCATTGCAGTTGAGAGAAACAGCCAAGGCAGCATCGATAGCGCTGACAGACTGAGCACCGAGTTCGCTCGGGTGTCAGTGCAGGTACCGATTGTGCAGTTCCATATTGATAACGAGGATGTTCTTGCGTTCGTTCACCAGCAGGGCAAAACTGCGCTTCATCGACTGCACAACTCAAGAGAACAACTAGACCGTTTACTGCGACGATGGCGTTTTGTGATGGA
>JAPLUP010000450.1 GCA_026397575.1 Candidatus Zixiibacteriota bacterium | reverse complement strand
ACTGCACCTGTACGCCGGTTTCACCGTACTGGTCGAGGCAGTGTCGATAGAGTTGGTAGCTCTGCTCCAATTGCGCCTTGAACGAGTCATTGTCCGGGGAATGTACGCGCGCCGTCTTTAGCAAGATGCTCAGTTGATTTATGATGGCTTTTCCTCGCTGTGAGTAAGCGGCTTCTTCAGCGCCGCTTAGCCGCCGAGAGGTCTGATAATCAAGCGGACCCGTCATCGACTCCCTTCCCCCGCCGGAATTGATGGTGAGCAAGTAGTCTCTTGGCAGTAAAACTATAACGGGACTTCGTATCACTCGCCAGTCTGGTCAATAGCTCAATGGTTTCCGGCGTAGCCGAGTGTTTCAGAGCCAGCAGTGCTACGTCCTGGAGACGGCGTATCGGCGCTCTGTTGAACAGAGGCGAACGATCAAGCATTTCTCTGATGGTCTCGACCGCCGCTGCGCCCCCCGATGCCACCATGGCGTCGATAAGTTTGCGCATCTCCGCCGCCGGCGCATTGACGAAATCCTTTGACAGCACGATTTTTCGCAGACCGATGAATGCCGCCTCCGATCCGGTCCGTCCCAGTTCCTCGGCGACGATCGTGCGGATTTTTTCATCTTCATCCTGAGTTAATGCTAACAGTAGCTCGATCCGGGCCGGATCAGAGATCTTCCCCAGCGCTTTGACAACCTCAATTCGTACCCGCAGATCGGGATGCGCTGCGATGCGGCGCAGGAAACCGAGCGCTCGGACATGCCCGGTTTCGCCAAGAACCCAGACGACGTTGCGCACCAGATACCACCGACTGTCAAAAACAGCGCTGCCAAGAAGATCAATCTTGTCAAGCCCCCTTTCGACTAACAGATCGCAAACCATCTTGCGAGCGGGATGGAACGCCAATTCGCCAAGCATCCAGAGAAGATGATTGAATGACTCCCAGCCGAGTTCGGATAGATATTGCCGTGCCGGCTGTAGATCGAGATCTTCATGGCGATTTAGTGCTTCGACAATCATTTTTATCCGCAGACTATCGCCGCATCGGCGAACGAAGTCGATCAGGCGTTTCTTGGCCGTCGGTGATTCGATGTCTCCCGAATCCAGCAGATTTCTGATTTTGTGCAGGATGATGGTCATTCTTGGGAAATTGGCAGCCTGTATAGTCTTGTCGAAAATGGATTGCAGCGCCTCAACAATCTGCGAAACGTCCTGAGGTGAGTCGGACGACTCGCACATCAACAGGAGTAACTCAACGACTTGGCTCTTGGCATCTACAGCACGGTCACTTTCAGCCATCTCCTGCAGGGTGGCCGTTTCCTCCGGAGAATACACTGTCAGATCGGCGAATCGCTCGGCCAGCGCTTCCGGCAACTCGAACGGTTCACCCTCGATATCGATCGGTTGGATATCTTCTGCCGAGGTCACCGGTCGAGTTGAGTCAAACTCCTCACGCGATTCCTGCATCTCGGAGACTTCGAATACATCGACAACGTCATAAGTGATGTGCTCAAAACCCGCTTGCCAAAAGAGATTGACGATGTCTTCCGCGCCTTCGTCGTGTCCAGAGCAGGTGACAAAAGCCTCGAAAAGTGACACCGCTTCTTCTTCGGTGATACCGGATTCAATCTCAAGATAGCGAACACCATCA
>JAPLUP010000352.1 GCA_026397575.1 Candidatus Zixiibacteriota bacterium | reverse complement strand
AAGAAATAATGTGATTTCAAAACCTATCTCGCTCACGGTCCCGGCTGCGACGTCGAGTTGTCTCAGAAGGAATGTATGACCATGAAGTTCCTGGTTGAACATGCCAATGAAGTCGTCTCGCGAGACATGATTCTGGACGCTGTCTGGGGCTATCACGTTTTCCCGTCAAGTCGCACGATTGACAATTTCATCCTGCGGTTGCGCAAAATCTTCGAACCCGATCAAGCCAATCCGCGTTTTATCCACACGTTGCGAGGCGCCGGATACAAATTCACTCCCGGTGGAGAGACAAATGCCTGAACACAGCTTTATCGCCGCTGCTTTCGGTCAGCCGCACGATACTGTGCCGATCTGGATCATGCGTCAGGCCGGACGGTACTTGCCTCAATACCGCGAAGTTCGCAGCCGCGTATCGTTTCTCGATCTCTGCCACAAACCGGAGCTGATGACTGAAGTCACTCTGCAACCGATCGACATCTTTGGGTTTGACGCGGCGATTCTCTTTTCCGACATCTTGATTCCGCTCGCGCCTCTGGGTATATTGGTTACCTTCCCGAACGGTCCACCGAAACTCGAACCACCCTTGCGTGAACCGGCCCACGTTGACCGACTAACTCCCTACGACATCTCTGACAAGCTCTCCTTCGTTTTGGAGGGTATTCGCCGGATTCGCGAGGCGCTCAGTGACCGTGTCCCCTTGATCGGCTTCTGCGGCTCGCCGTTTACCTTGATGTGTTATCTCATCGAAGGTGGTGGCTCCAAAGACTTCACCGAGACCAAGAAGTTCATCTATACCTATCCGGACGCCGCAGCGCGCCTGCTTTCGCTGTTGGCTGAACTTGTCGGCAATTATCTGAAGCTTCAGATCGACTCCGGTGTTCAGGCATTACAGCTTTTCGATACTTGGGGGGGCATTCTCTCGCCCAACGATTACAACCGTTTCAGTTTGCCTTATGTGCGACGCGTATTCGAACTGTGCCATACCACAGGCATACCGCGAACGCTGTATCTTGGCAATACCGCCTGCTTCCTGCACCTGCTTGCCGATCTCAACTGCGAAGTTATCAGCGTCGATTGGCGCACAGAGCTGACTCTGGCAGGCAGACTACTTCCGACCAAGGCAATACAAGGCAATCTCGATCCCCACATCCTGTTCGCACCGACCGCAACCGTGATCGCCGCCGCGCGTACAATCCTCGAGACTATGCGCGACCGCGACGGATTCATCTTCAATCTCGGCCACGGCATCCTGCCGCAGACACCGATCGACAACGTTCGCGCGCTGGTAGAGACGGTTCACTTTTTCCGGAGATAGAAATGAAAAAGACTACTTCGACATACGAGTTGCTCAAGAAATACGACCGACCGGGACCAAGATACACTTCCTATCCGACGGCCCCCGAGTTTCGGCATGACTTCACTAGGGCCGATTACATTGCTGCGCTCGCGCGTGCCGGTCAGGATGTTTCATTGCCGCTGTCACTTTATGTCCATATCCCTTTCTGTGAGCGACGTTGCCATTTTTGCGGCTGCACTACGGTCATCACCAACAGCAGGGAGTCGGTCAGTAGGTACCTTACAACACTGGACACCGAGCTTGCAAGCATCTCCAAGCACCTCGGCTCACGCCGCAGTCTAATGCAATTGCATTGGGGAGGTGGCACGCCGACACATTTGACCATCGAGGAAATCGAACGACTTTTCCATCAGATCACCGACCGATTTACGATTCTACCAGATGCCGAAGTTGCTATCGAGGTTGATCCGCGCGTTACGACTGCGGAGCATATCGAGAAACTGCGTGAGATCGGCTTCAACCGTCTCAGCATGGGCATACAGGATTTTACTCCGGTTGTACAAGCGGCAATCGGCAGATGGCAGACGCTGCAGCAGAGCGAAGCGCTGTATCACACGAGCCGCGCCTATGGTTTCCGGTGCATCAATATGGACTTGATCTACGGACTTCCCAAACAAACCGTGGCCGACTTCGCTCATACGATTGATGAAGTTGCTCGCATGCGTCCCGATCGCGTTGCCCTATACAGCTATGCCTATCTCCCTGCACAGCGCTCGAATCAAAGGCTGATCAATGCCACCTGGCTGCCGTCACTTGAGGATAAGTTCCGCCTGTTCGCTACCGCTGTCGACAAGTTTGTCGCTGCCGGTTATATCCAGATCGGCATGGATCATTTCGCGCTTCCTGACGACGAACTGGCGATCTCGCTTTCACAGCAGCGACTGCATCGCAATTTTATGGGTTACACCACAAAGCCTGCTGCCGACATGATCGGCATCGGCATGTCAGCTATCGGCGATCTTGCCGCCTGCTATGCCCAGAACATTTCCAAGATCGGCTCCTATCACACTGCCATTGCAACTGATGGTCTGGCCACCTACCGTGGTTACCGCCTTTCGCACGACGATCTGATCCGTCGCCGACTGATTACGTTCTTCATGTGTAATTTCGTAATGCCGTTTGATCTGCTCAAACGCGAGTTCGTAATAGACTATCACCAGTACTTTGCGCGTGAGGATTCGCAGTTGGATCAGTTTGTAGCAGATGGATTACTCGAACGGCGTCCCGAGGCGCTGGCTATCACTCCCGTGGGACGCATCTTCATCCGCAATGTGGCTATGGTGTTTGATGCCTATCTCAATCGCGCCGACCGTCCCCAGCAACAGACCTTTTCACGCACCATCTGATACCGACCGAATGATTACTTCCATCGAGAGAATAGAATCGGTCACCGGCTCCAAATCCGGTTTTGATCCCGCACGCGACATCTGGGGTGTTCTCTTCGTCAACATGGGTGGCCCGGAGACAACGGACCAGATCAAGCCATACTTGCGCAGCATTTTCTCTGACCGCGCCATAATCAGACTACCTTTAGCGTTCCTCTTGCAGAAGCCTTTCGCCCGCCTGATTTCGACGTTGCGTACGCCGAGAGTTGCCGCGCGTTACAGACTTATCGGCGGCGGCTCACCGCTATTGCGCTACGACCGCAAGCTTGCCGAAGGCGTCCGCAAGACGCTGACAGCCGAGTTTCCCAATCTGCGCACCTATATCGGCATGCGCTATATTGAACCGCTTATTGACGCGCAGTTGCAGCAGGCCATCGACGACGGCTGCAAGCATCTGGTCGTGATTCCGATGTATCCGCACTATTGTCTGGCGACCACCGGCACAGCACTGAATGTTATTGCCGATTTCCTGAGTGTACATCGTGGCGCAATCTCCGTTGACATCGTGGAGCATTGGCATGATTGCGGCGGCTTCATCGCCCTGCTGCGGACACGCATTGAGCAGGCGCTGGCACAGGCTAATCCTGCTGCGAGAACACAACTCCTGTTTTCAGCGCACTCGATTCCCGAAAGCATCCGCCGCGCCGGTGATCCTTACGTCGATCAGATTGCGCATACCTGCCGACTCGCCGCTCACGATCATGACTACCTGCTTTCATTTCAGTCCGCCACTGGTCCCGTCAAATGGGTCGGCCCCGACACATTGGCAACCATCGA
>JAPLUP010000679.1 GCA_026397575.1 Candidatus Zixiibacteriota bacterium | reverse complement strand
TTACTCGCAGGGCTTCGCATTCATCATGGGATCGTCGGCGCTGGTTGACTACGGCGGCAATGATCGTTACGCAGTCGGCTGGAAATACGGCGACATATTGCGCTATGAGGATCATTATGTCTCGCTCTCCCAGGGATTCGGATATGGATTGCGCCCGTACTTTTCCGGAGGCGTTGGCCTGTTGGTCGATGGCGAAGGCAACGACTTATACAATTCCGATATCTTTGGACAGGGGGCTTCATACTGGTGGTCGCTCGGTGGGTTGATCGACTACAGTGGTAACGACCAGTATATCTCATATCAATATGCGCAGGGTAACGGCACGCACCTATCTCTTGGCGCGCTGATGGATATCAGCGGTGACGATCTGTATAGCTCCAAGGGTGTTTCGCAAGGTTGTGGGCACGATCTCGCATTCGGATTGTTGCTTGATTGCGCCGGCAATGATCAATACAATGCGTTCGACTTGTCACAAGCGGCCGGTTCCGCAAATGGTGTCGGCATGCTGATCGACTTGAAGGGGGACGATGCGTATATGGCGCGTGTGAAAGGCAACACTCATGGTTATGGCAATCCACGGCGTGAGTATGGTTCCATCGGGCTACTGCTTGATCTGAGCGGGCAGGATTTCTATCGCGGCTATGGCGCGGATGATTCCTATTGGGTTACGCGATCGAAATGGGGAATCGGCGCGGATCTGAACTCTGTCAAACCGGATACATCAAAGGCGAAACCGAGTGGTAAGTAAAATCATCATCATAATGCTGGCGATGATGTCGCTGGTGTTCGCTGACACGAAGTCGGAAGTCGAACGTCTGTTTCAGACGGCATCATCGGGCGAAATCAGGTTTACCAAACTGGTGCAGCCGGCCAAGGATTCGCTGGCAGCGATGAAGGATAGCGCCGCCAAATATCTGGTCAGCAAGCTGACCACAACCGATGCACGCGAGGCGCAGACACTGACAGAGATTTATCGCGGGATCGGCAAAGCCGGGACGCCGTATCTGATTGCGGCGCTGGATACCGACAACAAGTACCAACTGCGGACGACCAGCCGATGTTTAGCCGAGGTTAAGGACTCGATTGCTGTTGACGCATTGCTCAAGGCGGCGACGAATTCCGACTACACCGTGCGTGCGGAGGCGCTGGCGGCTGTCGGCAAAAGTGGTGGCGGCACGTCGACTGCAACGCGATTGGAGCCATTCTTCAATGACTCGATCTTCTCGGTTCGCAAGAGCTGCGTGTATGGACTCGGCCACCTTAGGTCACCGGCGTCGCTTGATCTCTTAATCAGAGCGCTGGCTGATCCCCATTTTGGCGTACGACTGACAGCTTATGATGCGTTAGTATCGTATGATTCGCTTGCGCGTGAAAAGGTGGCGGTCTTACTGGACACGGTCAAGGTGGCTCCGGTAACAGGGCTTGCTATCAGACTGGCGGGGCAACTTCGTATTCATCAGGTTGAACCAAAGCTTGCATCCTATCTTGCCGATAGTAATCCGCTGCTGCGGGGATGGGCAGTTTGGTCGTGGGGACGGCTGAGAGGTAGAGATGCGGCCGTCCAACTGGATGAATTGCAGAAGAGCGAAAGCGATTTGTTCGTCAAGTCGCTGCTGATTGAGACACGAGCCTATATCGATACGCTCACTTCCCATGAGTAAATTCGATTTCTTAGATCGCTTCCACAAAGAAGAAAAGCTCGATGTTGATCGCGTTGCATTGCGTGATTTTGCGTCGGAGATCGGTGGCAACATTGTCACCACCCCGGGCGGTACCTATCTCGAAATCGTGACCGAGTTTACGACCAAGTTCCTGCATGGCGTCAAAGCGCTTCAGACCTTGCTGGAAAGGCGCACAATCTCACTTGACTGTTTCGAGACCACAGGCGGCAACGGCTGCATCGATCTTGAACAATTCGTGTTTGTCGATGCCGAGACAACGGGACTATCGACCACAGCCGGAACTGTGGCGTTTCTGATCGGGGTCGGGTATGTGGAGGCGGATTGCTTCAAGGTACATCAGTTCTTTCTGCCCGACTATGCGGATGAACCACCGATGCTCGAAGCCGTCGCTGATCTGGTAGGTGGAAAAACGGTTGTGGTCAGTTTCAACGGCAAGGCGTTTGATTTGCCGCTGTTGGAAGCGCGCTATGTAGTACAGCGGATGACGACACCTTTTGCAGACATGCGACATCTTGACCTTTTGCATGTGTCGAGACGATTTTGGAGGGGGAGATTTGTCGACAACACGCTGCAGACACTGGAGAAGGAACTGCTCAGCGTCTATCGCTATAATGACACGCCCGGCTATCTGATCCCTCAACTCTTTTTCGACTACCTCCGCACCGGCGAGCCGGAACCGCTGGCGGGTGTGATGCTGCACAATCGCCTGGATATCGTTACCCTGCTCTTCCTGATGAATACGGTGCAAACCTATCTCGAGGACGCGCCCCGCTTTGACTACTATTCGCCGCTTGATGCCCTAATGATCGCCAAGCATCTTTCGCGCAAGGGGGAAATCGAGGCCGCCGCGGAAGTGGCCAGCCGGCAATTTAGTGGCAAAATGAAACACGAGACAGAACTGTCTCTGGCAGTACATCTTTACCGAGCGCAAAAGCGTCTCGGCAGGCACGAAGAAGCGCTGGCAACGGTCATGTTTCTCAGGCAGGCGAAAGGGGAGAGCAAGCTGTTTGCGCTGGAAGAAGCGGCCAAGATTCTTGAGCACCGGCTGCGGGACTATCCACAGGCATCGCAATTGGTGTTGGAAGCGCTGGAATATCTTGACAGCCCGCTGGCTGACCTTCCGCCAAAGCGATTGTCGGTCTGGTATGATGCCCTCCGGAAACGACGTCAGCGCCTTCTGCAGCGACTGAAGTAACTTTCGGCTGTATGTTTGCGTGAGTCGTGTCGATAATATGGGTTAGATGAACAGACTACAGTTTGAGGCGCGTCTCTCTTCGTTTCGGACACTGTCAACGCTACCAGCGGTTATGGCAGAGGTTCTCCGCATTTGCGATGACCCGGACTCCTCGTTGTCGGAACTGGGTGAGGTAATCATGCGCGACGTCGCGTTGATGGCGCGCGTTCTCAAGGCGGCGAATTCACCCTACTACGGCACTTCACAAGAGATTTCCTCGATTCGACAGGCCGTGCTGACTCTTGGCGCGGCACGTGTGAAGTCTTTGTCGCTCTCCCTGTCGCTGTATGAGCTTTCCAGCAAAATCGGCGGCAGAATTAATCTAAAGGACTTTTGGCGGCATTCGCTCAACGTCGCGTGTGCAGCCGAGCTTATCGCCAAGAAAGTCGAGCCGTCGCTGATGGAGGAAGCATTCATCTGCGGATGTCTTCATGACATCGGTGTGCTGGTGCTTGACAGCATCTATGCGAAGGATTACGCGAAAGTGTTTCAGGCGACTGCTGCCGGCGGTGATTTGGTTCGCGTCGAGCAGCAGCTTCTGGAAATCGACCATGCCGTGGCCGGGGAGATGGTAGCGCGTATCTGGAACTTCCCACCGCGTTATTGCGAGACTATCGCTCATCATCATGATGTCATCGGTCTCGAAACCGAACGCAAACATGACAAGTTGTCGCTGATTATTAACCTGGCCAACCGACTTGCCACTTTCGCGCTCGAGATATCGCAGAACACGGATCGAACACTTCTCTCCAACCGCGAAATCGTGGCCAGCAATCTCGGTCTGAGCTCAGCCGACTTGAAGGAAATAGAGTATGAATCTCTGAGCAAGCTTCTGGTCACAGCGCAATTTCTCGATATGGATGTTGGGACTCCGGTGGAACTGCTGCAGCGCTCGACGGCGCAGTTGTACGAACTCTATGCCCAGATGGAGGACATGTACAAGCAGCTTCAGGAGACGAAAGACCAACTGGATGAAGAGAAACTGAACAAGGTCGCACTCGAGTCTCTGCAGGCGATCATCGCGACCTTTTCGCATTATCTAAACAATGCCGCCGCGACGATCTCCGGCAGAACCCTACTTCTCGATCTCGCCCACAAGAGAGGGGATCTTAGCGATCCCACCGTCATCCTGACAAAGTCTCTGCCGGTGTATGGTAAGGCAATCGACCAGATTCTGTCGGTGATTGACAAGCT
>JAPLUP010000199.1 GCA_026397575.1 Candidatus Zixiibacteriota bacterium | reverse complement strand
GCAGGTTTAGTCTTCGCTCTTTGACATAAACATTGCGAAAGATGTCCTGAAGCTCCTTCACCATATCAAGATGATTACGCAAAGCCCCGTTACAAATCAAATAAAACTTTCATTCTCTCGCTTTCCTAACGGCTTACGTATCCGTTGGATAGCCGTAACTGGGATAGGCTGATGATGATCTCGGTTCTGAAGTATTGAATGGAAAAGCAAACGCAAGACTGAGGAGGAGCAAATGCTGAAGCAGGGAGATAAGATTCCCGAATTTACCTTGAAGCAGACGGACGGTACGTCTGTGAAATCATCTGCGTGGAAGGGCCAACGGGTTGTGCTCTACTTCTATCCGAAGGATGACACACCTGGTTGCACCAAAGAAGCATGTTCCATTCGGGATTCCTACGCGAGGCTCGGGAAAGAGGGAATCATTGTGTACGGAATTTCGCCGGATAATGTGGAGAGTCATCAGAAGTTCTCCGCTAAGTACAAACTCCCTTTTCCGCTCCTGTCTGACCCCGATCACAAAGTGGCCAAGCGATTTGGCGTCTGGGTAGAGAAGAATATGTACGGTAAGAAATCGATGGGGATTGCGCGCACAACGTTCGTCATCGGGGAGGACGGCAAAGTCGCGGAAGTCATCGCCAAGGTCAATACCGAAGCGCACGCCGAGCAGTTGTTGGAAGTGCTGTAAGTGGTCGAAACGGATCCGGCGGTTCCACTTGACTTTTTCACTTCCATTCCCATAATTAGATCGATATGGACGACTTCGTGAAAGTGTGTTCTGCCGACGATGTCCCTGATGATACGGCATTGGCGGTAGAAATCGGTGGCCGGCCCGTTGCCGTGTTCAAAGTCGGTGATAGATTTTCTGCCGTCGAAGATATCTGTCCGCACCAAGGTGCCAGTTTTGAAGGTGGGCCGCTTGACGGCGAGATCGTGACCTGCCCGTTGCACGGTTGGCGGTTGAACGTGATCACCGGTGAGTCGTTGGATGCTCCCGGCGTCAAGATCGAGACGTATGACGTTGAGATTGTCGATGGGGATGTGTACGTCCGCATATAGGGACCGAGCCGCAACTCAAAGCTCAAACCGATGTGCCCATCCCGAGTTACAAATGGCGCAAGAAATTTTGGATTCTATGTCGGCTTGGGTTTTATAATCCATGATTCGAAATGAAACGCCACTCCGTCGGTGGGCGTGATAAAGCTTCCAACCGGTTCAGTCGAATATTCAGTAGGTAGGTACAAGTAGATAAAGGAGAAATCATGAAGCGAATCTTGGCAATATGCTTGCTGTTCTGGGCTCAGCTTGCGGCGGCCGACATCTCCCAACCGGAGATACAGCGATTCTTCTATGACTATGTAAATGCGTTGAAAGCGGGGGATGACCTGTCCGCTCTTAACCACTGGTCACTGCTTGATCGCACTTGGGCGGATCAGCTCGGCATCAAGTACAAGGACGTACCGGTTAAGCTGGAAGTAGGATCAGCGTTACTGCGCAATCTCAACCTGTTGAGATCGGGTGCGGCCACAATAGCGATAGACACCATCGCGATGAATCGCGGTTTCGCCAAGATCAATTACCGAATCACCACCAAGGACACAACGTACACCGATGCGCACTATGCCGTCACCACGGCCACTGTAGAACCGTCGTTGACATCGTCACTGCGAGTGTTCACAGAGAGCTGGGATCAAGTACCGGGGAAGTACTTTGATCTAATCTATCGTGATCTGAAGCTCTTTGAGCGAAGCAATGTCGACGCCGCTGATCAATTTGTCGAGGCGACCGCCAAGACGCTCGGCATCTCCGAGGGAAAAATGGCAAACTTGCAAAGGGCCAAGTTTCGCATGGTGCTGTGCGAGTCTTTCGGAGAAGTGCAGCAACTGACCGGCATGCCGGTGCATGGCGACTTCTACAGACCCCTTGACGCAGTCATCAGCAAATTTTCGCCACCATACCACGAGATTGCCCAATTTCTCGTTGCCTATGCGATGGACTCGTTGCCACTCTACACGCTACCTCTTATAGAAGAGGGAACTGCGACCTTCCTCGGCGGACGGTGGGGGCGAGCGGCGCCGGTCATGCTTTATCTCGGCGGTTACATCTACCGTACCGGCAATTGTGAATGGGCGGATCTTCTAACGTATGACAGTTTCAGAAGCGGGGAAGACAATCCTGACTTCACCTATCCGGTTGCGGGTCTCTTCTGCAAGTTTCTTTTCGAGGAGATCGGCAGGGAGAAGTACTCCCAACTCTATCGACAATGTTCCGGCAGTGAGGCGGAAGTGAGGGCGATGACGGAGAAGAACTTCCAGGATGCAGTTGCCGCTATTACCGGCAAAACCTGGGTCGCCCTGCAAGCGGAATTCAAGACCTATGTGACGAAACAGTCGAGCGCCGGTATCCTTGCCGGAGCACCGGATCGGGGCAAGCTCGTTTATGAGTCAGGAACGACCGAATTCCAGATACGGATTCTGGAAGACAGTGCCTACTATAATGTCGAGATTACCCCGAAAACAGGGGATGTCAAGGCAGCGTTACTGATCGGCGAAGGCTCTGCCCGGGGTCCTTACGAGAGCTTCTTGTTCAAGGAATATTTTCCTGAAAGCACCTGGAAGCGTCAGCACTACGCGCTGATATTTTCCGTTGGCGAGGTCGGCACCTACGATTTCTATACGAACGCTATCACAGGCAAGTACAGTGTTGGTTTTGGCGCCAACGAACCAATTCTCAAACCCGGTACCAAGCAGTATCGATTCCGAGTCGAAAAGCAACTTCTAAGCGACCTCGACAAACAGTCGATAAAGTTGTACTCATTGAAGTAGCCGCCAGATGGCTTGTTGCTTAGTGTGCTGCGCGGCGGCCTGCTACAGCCCGTCATACTTGGGACCGCCACCGCCTTCGGGCGTTACCCAGGTGATGATGCCGTACGGGTCAGCTATGTCACACGTCTTGCAATGGACACAGTTGGAAGCGTTGATTTTCAATCTGCGTCCTGCGCCTTCATCTTCCATCTCGTAGACCTGAGCCGGGCAGAAAAACTGGCAGGGATTGCCGTATTCTGACACGCACTTGGTGGCGCAAATTCCGATGTCGCTAACCA
>JAPLUP010000437.1 GCA_026397575.1 Candidatus Zixiibacteriota bacterium | reverse complement strand
CAGTCGCTGTCTCTCAACGACCTGCGATTTGTCTCGGAACATCGAGTCCACGTCAAAGTGGCAATTTCGTCATTTTGTAGCAGACCCTGAGTATTTCTGCCGAATTCAGATGGTCGGTACGCTTTTCCACGTAGTGGCAATGGAATGGGCGGATCGCCATCAACAGCGAAGCTCGATCTGGACACTTACGAAATCGTAGATGCGATTTATCCAGACCGTGGTGTCTCACGCGCCATGCGAATTTATCCATTGGAGATTAATGGAGGAAATTGAAAATGAAAACGAAACTAACACTTGCTACGTCAGGATTCTATCCTGGTTTTCCACTCGATAATCGTGAAAACCTCTATTTCCGACTTGACAGATCATCGCCTCCCACGTCATCTTAGTATAAACTCGCCAGACAACGGAGTTTGTTCTCAGCATTGAAATGGCGGCGACCGGCAGACGATCCGGTCGCGGTTATTGAGTTTCATCTATCCATAGGACGGTATCTATGTGAAAAATCAACTTCTGTTCTTGTTCGTTCTGCTGCTTCTGGCGGCAGGTTTCGGCTGTTCGGACAAGTCCAGCGGCCCCGACAACAAACCGGAACCGTACTACAAGCTACTCTACAGCTATGTCCAACCACCCGTCTCTGTATTGACGTTCAACACCCGCACCGGGGAGGTACTCGATTCTGTCTGGTATCCCGGCGAGCCTTACCGGGATTTGGCTTTCTCGCACGACGGTGAGTACACCTACGCGACCGGTCGTGTGACCCGCATAATCAGGGAATCGACCGGCGATACAATCGCATCTGACTGGGAGCACAGAGGCTATGAGGTGGTATTGTCGCCCGACGAGCAGTATCTGGTGGTAGAGGCTTCGCAGGAAATGTGGATTTTTCGGCTCCCCTCGCTTTCGGTCGTTTATCACAAGCCAATCACCTACTTCTGGGGGAGATTCCATCCGACCAAGCAGCTCCTTTACTTCATCTACGGCATCCCTGGCTTCGGCATCGACACGCTACTGTATGTACTCGATCTGAGCGTGACACCTCCGGTTGAACGCTCAGTCGCGCTGTCTGACAGCCTCGGAGAGCATGTCCCAGCCGGGTGGATGGAAGTCAGCGGGGATGGGCGGTGGCTGCTGATGATTTATTATGGCTGGCTGTACCTGGTTGACACGGATAGTCTCAAGGTGAGAAAGGTCATCACTTCTTCCCAATATGCACACGACGATTACATCGGCATAACAATGCATCCTGACGGAAGACGGGCCTTCCTGCATTACTATGATCCCCGGATCAATCCGAATGTCGGGGGTTTGGACATCTTTGACTTCTCAACCCAGACGCTGACCAACTTTATCGATCATGTGTCTGTTCCCGGATTGGACCGCCCTTTTAGACCTTGGCGCAGCGAGTTTACGCCTGACGGCAAGGAGTTAATAGGTATCATTTACGAGACTTTTATGTGCTGCGAGATCTTCAGAATCGATCTCGCAACCAAAGCCATCTCTCTGTTCACTGCTCGTCGGGGGGAATACCCTCGAGTAGCCAAAATTAACCCAAAGCCTTTCTACCATTAGGAGAATGTCATGAAAAGCATCATGCTTTTTGTTGTACTGACGCCGTTGCTTCTGATGGCGTCACAGAACACTTTGCAGTACCAAGGGCGGGAAGGCCCTGTCCAACTTCCCGTAGTGGCCAATCGCATCACCGTCATGGTGGATTCTTCCCGGTTTACGAATTGGGAGAGTATCCTTTCATCCGATGCCTCAATCGATCCTTCTAAAGAGCCGGAAAAACTGTGGGGTGGTTTCTACGTGGTTCATCTTCTGAATGGTGTTGACCCTCTTACTGTCATCGCGCATTTGAACGCAAGACCGGATGTAGCCTTTGCCTATCCGGTCTTCTCTAATCCAAAAGGAGAGGACATCTACATCACAAACCATGTTGTCGTTCACTTCAATGACGCCGTGTCACTCGATCAGATCGACTCCATTCGCTCCGCTCGTGGCCTAATTCCGGTATTAACCCTTTTTCGCAATCCTCGGTATCAGGTTTTCCGCCTTTCTGCTCACGACACCGCACTACCTTTGGATATTGCCACTGAAATTTCTGTCGCAGATATGAGCGTGAATTCATTCCCGAGCTTTATTCTGCCGTTGAAGCCGAACTATAATCCGAACGACACATACTGGACGAATCAGTGGTACTTCAAGAACACTGGCCAGTTTGGTGGACCAGCCGATGTCGATATCGACCTTGATGAAGCGTATGATTACCCAATTGTTGGCACAGATACGTTGTTGATCGCGGTTCTCGACGACGGGTTTGTGGCTCACCCAGACTTCCCATGGACTCGTGTCGCTCACGCTTGGGACTATTCATCAATCGACACCTTAAACCCTTACGGCGACCCCGACGTCACGCCCTATCTGCTTTCCGGCCACGGAGTTGCGGTCACTGGTATCATGGCCGCGACGACCGGCAATGCAGCGGGTTTGTCCGGAGTGGTACGCCCGAGCGAAAGAGCCAGAATTATCGCCCACAAGATCTTTACCGACGGCCTACATAGCGTTCCTGCACCGGAGTGGGTAGTTGCAAAGGCCATCGAAGATGCAGTTGACTTAGGGGCAGCGGTCATGTCTTGTAGCTGGAGCGGGTCGACACCGCCCGGATGGTACGCGATCTACGATGCACTGACATACGCCGATTTTTATGGCACTGTCGTTGTGTTCGCTGCCGGGAATGACACTTCCTCGGTCAACTTTCCGTCCAACCATCCGACAGTACTTGCCGTAGGCGCCACCGACAGTCTGGACCATCAATGGACTTATAGCAACTCCGGTTCTGAATTAGACGTAATGGCTCCCAGTGCCAACATCGACGGGAACTGGGGCAACTTTTGGATAATCGACAGACCGGGTTTGAGCGGCTACAGTAGCGGATCGCACGGCTGCGGAAGTGTTGATCCCGATTACAATTGCAGGTTTGCCGGAACCTCAGCCGCCTGCCCGCAGGTGGCTGGAATTGCTGCGCTGATCTTGTTGTATCGACCGGATTTGATCGGTCAGGCTGCGCGGATCAGGGAGATTATTTGCCAATCGGCTGAGGATCAGGTAGGTGATGCATACGACACACCGGGTTGGGATCAATATTACGGCTGGGGCAGGGTTAATGCCCTGAGGGCGCTGGTAATGAGCTGTATCTATTGCGGTGATGCCAATAACGACGGGACAATTGACATTGCTGATGCTATCTACTTGATGGCGTACATCTTTCTGGCGGCCCCGCACCGGGAGACTGTATCTACCCGCAAGGGCTTGGAGACGCCAACGGTGACGGAGGGATTGACCTTTCTGACGCGGTGTACTTAATCTCCTACATCTTATCTGGTGGCGCACCACCGCACTGCGCATAGTTGACGACAGCAGAAGCTCCTCCTTGGTCAGACGGGGCTTCTTGGTTACGAGATGTTTGCTGCCTGATGCAGCTTCTCGCAGAAGCAGGTAGCTACTTAATCAAAAGCATCTTCTTGGTATCAACGATGCCGGCCAACGTCATGCGATAGAAGTAGATACCGGAAGCAACCTGATTGCCTCCCTGGTCCAGAGGCTCCGAACGCGACTTTCCCGCCCGCTTGTCAATAACCTTCTCGAGCACCCCGGTGATAATCTCATCTATCTGATAGTGCTAAATGTCTCCTCGTAGCTCGGGGATGCTGTCTTCCATCTGGTCGTACAAATCCTGCACTTCATCCGCCAGCATCTCCAGTTTGTCGGCTTTGGCCTCAAGACGATCCGCCTTGGCCTCTATCTTCGCCGCCTTGCGCTCGACATCTCGTTCAAGGTCATCGCTGGTGTAGCTGGTGAACAGCATATTGACAACGCCCGTGAGTGCGGCAGCAGCAACGCCGGCACCTTGCAAACCGATAGCGGCGCCTTCAAGGCCGATGGCTTTGGCGTCCGCTACCAATTGCTGGGTCTTGTCATAAAATTCCCCAACCAATTGGTGCTGATCGCGGTTCAATTTGACAAGGCTTCCATCTACGCGGAGTTCGTGACGATCATTGACTTCTACACGGCGCGGAGTACCAGAGTCATACTTGATAAATATCCTTTTTCCCTTAAAATCAATATTGCGTGAACCGTTGTCGAAAAGGTCTGTCGACACGGAAACGCTATGACTGTGACTGGTGGAACTGTGATAATGTCTGGAATGGCCGAACGCCGCCGAGGGCACAGCCAACAATGCAGCTAATAAAACGATAGAGAATGTTTTCATGTTACCTCCGCAACAATCGGTGTACCAGTCATGACTACGGATTTGTCGGCTCAAAGTTTCATTCTAAAGTTCGGGCTGGAAAAGATGCTTACTTGATGACGAGGATCAACACCGATAATCGATATGACCCTCAAAACTGGACCTACGAGATGGATCCTCAAAACACAAGAGGGTTTGAACTGCGAGATTATCCGTACGGGTAATTCTCTCGTTTTGAGATGAAGGAGTCTGGGCGACCCGACGGGTCGCCCAGATGCGAGAAATTTGCTTGTGCCACCTATGCGGCGAGCAGTAGTGAGTTCTGTCCGCCGGACCAACGTGTCTGCGAAACTACTTGTCGTCAACTCTCAATTCGTTTGTAGGGCGGTAGCAGAGAACCGTCCAGGAGCCTGTCAAAGGCAGATCAAGCTGGTTCGCCGGAAGAGTCAGGCTTCCGAATTGACCCTGAAGAATGCCGTCATTGTCATTGTGACCCGGGTATCGGAAATAGCCGCTAAACCTGCCAAAACCGGCGCCACACAGTGGACACATGCGGGGATCTTCGTAGTACCACTTGCCGTTCAGGTAGGCGATAATCTGAGTAGTGACCACGCCGGAGACATTGCCGCTAAACAACCGTCTACCGTCGTTTTCGGTCCAGAACATGCCGCTGAACACGCCTGTCGTGTCGCCGTTGCTCTTCAGCCACAGTCCGTTGAAAGTTCCGCGATCACCCGTGACATTCGCCTTGACCCAGTGTCCCACCATCAAGCCGGAAGGACAGGTGATGATCGGCGGGAGCTTCTGCGACAGCACGGCAATACCGCTGGTATTGCTGATCTGATAGTAGGCCGCGAACCAAGCCATTTGGTTGGCGGTGAGACGCAGAGTAAACGGAGCGGTGGCGAAGGTAATAGCGGTCGCGCTGGCAGCAGGTGTTGCTCTGCCAAGGAGGATGATAAAGCTCATGCCATCGAAATCGCCGGAAGTCAGCGACACCCATCCGACAACCTTGGGATCGTAACGGAAAGTAGCAAGGAGAAAGTCCTGCCCTGCCTCAAAGGAGATCGGTTTCGCGACGTTAATCTTACCGTCCGCATTGACGGTTAAGGATCCCGACCAATCAGTAACGGGAAGCGTCGCCGCCGGCGTGGCGACGTTGAGCAGGCTGCCCCAGATAAATGTCACCACGTACGCGTCGTACGGGGTATTGCTGACGTCGGCATTAAATCCGCCTGATCGGGAGGGCTCGCCGTCGCTTTGCGCATTCATGTCCAGGGCGTACTGGTCAAACAGACGGTGAACATCGGGCGGGATAACGCGGGCGGAAACATCAAAGCTCTCGGCTGGAATCGTGCTGACGGGTTTTTCGCTGCATCCGGCCAGCGTCAGCACCACCGCAATTGCGAGCAAAAGACCTATGATTTTCATAAACGTCCTCCTGTGACGAATAAGAAACCTAAATCCCGGCAGCAGAGAAAACTTCATCCTCTCTGGTCTGCCGCTTCGATTTGTCAATGCACTTAATTACGTTATTTGCTGCCGATTTTGCAAGCGAAATCTTTCCGTAGTGGCCATTTTTTCGCGTCAAGCGATTGAGGCATGGCAAACTTGGACGCACTGCGGGTAAGGACGAACTATGACGCGGCGCACGAGACGTACGCCGCGCACAGAATCCAGAGCCGCCAGACCCACAGAGCACTCCGGGGTGACCTTCGGTGCCGCAACCAAGCGTTCT
>JAPLUP010000163.1 GCA_026397575.1 Candidatus Zixiibacteriota bacterium | reverse complement strand
AGGACGGCTGGAAATTGACCAGCAGAAAATCGGCTCTGGTGTCGGACGGCAAGGGCAAGATCGTGGCGCATCCGGAAGACACAACGGTGGACAAAAAGGAAGCCCGCATCCAGATGGCACAAAAGATTCCGATCAAGCAGTTTGACCAGTCCGGAAACGTCGTCATCACTTTCGAAGAGGTTGGGTCCTTGCTGAAGGTGACACCGCATATCACTTCGGAGAATCGCATTCTTATGCAGTTGAAGCCGGAGCGCAGTTCATACGCTTACGATCCTAACGGCGTTATTATTAACACCAGCAATGCCGAGACAAACGTCGTGGTAGAAAACGGTCAGACGGCGGTCATCGGCGGTCTCACGACTCAAAACGTGATCAGCAATCGCAACGGAATTCCGGTGTTGAAAGACATTCCGTTCCTGGGTTATCTCTTCAGCTACACTCAGAAAAAGGTTGAGAGCCGTGATCTGATCATCTTCGTCACGCCGACGATTGTCGAAGGCAGTCTTGCCAATTCGCCTCGTGGGACCGACAACCAGGACAAGAAATAGAGAGGCGGATGATGAGGAATAGCGGAAAATCTCAGGAGAAGGAGTCTGCCGTGAATAAGCCAGCACTTTTCAGCAATAAATTCGCTTTGATCGGCCTAATTACTATGATGTTGCTGGGAGTTGGACTGATTGCCGGTTGCGGTGACAGCACGCTGTCCGGTAGCGGCAGCGCCCATTTTCAGTATGTTGCCTCGTCTCCCAGCGGACAAATCGACCGCGGCTCGACGGCTATTGTGGAGGCTAAAGTTGTTGATGCGACTGGCACGGCGTTGTCGGGTCAGCGGGTAACATTCAGTGTGACGCCGACGGCGCTCGGCTATTTCACTCCGGCGTCCGACACGACTGCCGCGGACGGAACCGTGGCGGCGGTGTTTACCGCCACGTCGTCGGGCATGGCGACACTGCAAGCGACTGTCAGCGGAACGACGTCGATTACCAGTCTATTGATCAATGACAATACCAGCGGCTCGGGACGAATCACTGTTTCCGTTATGCCGCTGCTAATGACTGCGAATAGCGCGGATTCAGCCAACGTGCTGATTACCGCCACCAAGAAGGACGGTACTCCGATTAGCGATGGCATGACGATCTTCCTCTGCGCGGGAGAGCGCTTTGAGGATCGTGACCAGGATGGATACTTCACAAGGGGAGTAGACAGTCTGATTTATGACGTCAACGCGAATGATCAATGGGACCCGATTGGCTCCATTCCGACCTCGACGACGACGTCTGGCGGTACGGCATCGGTCTACTATAGGGCCGGAAATCAGGCGACAACAGTATATATTCGAGCGACTATGATCGACAGCGGCAATGTCAGTTTCGCCGAGGTCTCTGCCAAGCTGAATCCGAACACGAAGGTGGCATCGATCACGATGTCGGCCAATTTCGAAAATCTGCGGGTGAAAGGTGTCGGTGGTATCGAATTCGGCGACCTCGTTGCCACGGCCTACGACGAATTCGGTAATCCGGTTCCCAAGGCATTCCGATAGCATTCACGATAGCCAGCGGTCCGAACGGCGGTGAAAATATCCAAGGGCAGGGATACGGACCCGTCGAAGTCAGCACCAATAGCAATGGTCAGGCATCCATCACAGTTTATTCCGGCACGATCTCGGGCAGCATTCGTCTGAGAACGTCATCTGGAGCGGTGGTTTCCGCGGCCACGCCGTTTGTGATCAACTCGGGCCCGCCATATACGATTCGAGTAGCCGGATTGGACTGCAATCAGGCCAGTTGGGAGTATGTCGATTTCCAGAACCAGGTCACGGCGATTGTTTGCGACATCTATACTAATCCGGTTCCAGACTCGACCGCCGTCTATTTCTGGACCAGCGAGGGTTGCATCGATGGCTACAGTCTGACCGGCGTCGCGGGTCTGGGCGGAACACATCCGGGCATGGCCAGTGTGTATTGGTGGTCATGTACCCACATTAACGGAAGAGTCTGGGTCCACGCTGAAACTGCGGGGGGCACGGTAACAGATTCCGCCATGTTCTTGAGTTCCGGTCCGTCGGTCTATATCGAGATTCTTGAGTACCCGAGTGCACTGTATGCACAGGGTGATGAAAAAGGAAACATAACGGTGTCTGTATATGACGTCAATCACAACTTCGTGATCGGAAATACTCAGGTGGAATTTGAAGCTCAATACGGCACTATCGGTAACGGTGGAACGGTCGATGGCTGTCACTCGTCTATTTTCAAAACTAAATATACGGCGGCGCAGTTGAAGAGGGATTATTCGCCGGTTTCGCCGGATGACGGCATCGGCGCCGTTTCCTTTGTCTCGGTAACAGCCGGTGGTATGGGTGGAGTTAGTAACGGTTTCACCACTCTTTTCCTGACAACCGGGACGTACGTCAAGAGTTCATCCATCGACATTGAAGCGGAAGTCGAGCCGGGCACGGTGACTCCATTCACGGTCGTTGTCAAGGACCGCGGCAACAATCCGTTAGGTGGGCATCTGCTAACCGTGTTCCCGAACGGTGGTACCGTTACAGGTACGAACTACGTCACGAATGAATACGGCGAAGTCAGTCTGTTCTATCAGGCGCCAGGAGCGGAGGGTCAATATTTGATTACCGTTACCGACACCGACCCGCGCGGCGCCGTCAGCTTCGCGAAGAAGATCAAAGTCAAGACTGCGGAACTGTAATAGCTCCGTCTCTAATCCCTGTCTGTAAGGGGTCTCTGCGCGAGTGGGGACCCCATTTTTTTGGAGCAAAAGTGTTGTCTCTGACTGTTGTGCACGTATAATTATCCCCATGGCAGAGCGTTTGATCCATCAGTTGGTGCTCGCGAGC
>JAPLUP010000298.1 GCA_026397575.1 Candidatus Zixiibacteriota bacterium | reverse complement strand
CGCGCTGGTCGCAGTTCGTCTTCTATCTGGTGTTTGGTCACTGAATCGGCAACAAATACGTCTTAATCGTCCCGGGCACCGGCTCCTACTGGCCGGTCGCGATGGTCCTATTGTAATGACAGAATCTTGTCAAGGCAACCGGTTATACCAAAGTAATGAATTTCACCAGCAACATTGTCTCGCTGATTGTGTTCCTTATCGGCGGCAACATCGTGTTCTGGCCCGGACTCTGTATGGGGCTGGGTGAAATCCTTGGCGCCAAAATCGGCACGACACTGGTTATCAAGAAGGGTGTCAAGTTTATTCGCCCCGTGTTCATTGCCGTCGTGCTCGCGACAACTCTCAAGCTGTTTTATGACAATCTGAAGTAGTTTCGGGAGACCGTCATCGCGAGGAGTCCGACAGTTGCCGCACGGCGAAACAATCCCTACGATCTGCGTCCGGCGAATTCGCGCCTGTTGAACAGTACTACTGCCGCCGAGAACAGCAGTATCGACCAGAGCAGATAATAGGTAATACCTTTGAAGAGAGGCATGACTGTCGGGATGTCTGCGGTGAACAGCGCTTGCACGCTATAAGAGATATCAGAATCGAGAGAAAGGAATCGGAATCCTTTTCCCAAGACCCGGCACCAGGCTGGTGATAAAGAAAGGAATATTTTCGCGAGCAGTGCCAGAAACGCCCAGCCAAGAACGGCCGTGGCTGCAAGCAGAGGATTAAGGAGGCTTGAAAAGAAGGCGCCGGCTGCGAAATATACCAGATAGAACTGCAGTTCCTGAATGAGATAGAGGGGAAAAGATAGGGGGATGCTGAAGCGGAAGAAGAGCAGGTGGGCGATCATGTAGAAAGCCACTACAGCACCGAGGTAAATCAGCAGAGCATAGAGGCAGCCCAGCGATTTCCCGACGAGCAGTTCGATCCGTGATAGGGGGCGCGCCATAAAGGTCAAGAGGGTGCCATCTTTTTCGTCCTGGCGCCACAGAGTCGCGCCGAGCATCAGCGCCGCCACCAAACCAAAGAAGCGGGCAAAAGCGAAGTACATCAAGGCCGTGTCCGCGCCCACGGTACGGTTGCCGCTGACCACTCCCATTAAGATGACGGGGAGGATCGTGAGCAAAGAAATGCAGCCGCAACCGATTATGTATATCAGAATCATGCGCGAATGTCGCAGTTTCGCCAGCTTATGCAGCGCGATCGTGCTAATCATCCGATAGTCCCTCCTGGTGCATCAGCCGCAGGAACTGACTTTGCAGGCTTCCTCCGAGTGTTTTCAGCGAAATGATATCACCGCCATGCTGCAAAATAGTCTGAAGGGCGAAGTCCCTGGACTTCGGGTCAGGACAACTGACCTCCGTTCTACCCTGACTGTCATTGCTGATGGCACAGCCAACCAGAGCACTGGGCAGACCTGCATCGCCGCCAGCAAAGACAATCTTGAAACCGCGCTTATTTGCCGCCAGTAGCGAGCTGACTCTGTCGTATGCGAGCAACTCTCCTTGATTGATAATAGCCACACGGTCGGCGATGTCTTCAACGTCCGACAAGATATGTGTCGAGAGAAAGACAGTCTTCCCTTCACTGCGCAATTTTATGAATAGCTGTTTGATGCGCGCCTTGGCAATTGGATCCATCCCCGAAGTCGGTTCATCGAGTATCAGAATCTGCGGGTCACCGATCAGCGCCTGCGCCAGACCGATCTTCTGCGTCATGCCTTTGGAGTAATTTTTGATTCGGACATTGGCTGCATCGGGCATATCGAGAAAAGCCAGAAGCTCAGGGATATGCGCGGCGACTAAATCCAGATTGCGACCACTGAGCGAACCAAACAGTTTCAGAAATCGCATACCGGTGAGAAAACCGTCAAAGGCGAATACCTCCGGCAGAAAACCGACATTCTGCCGCGACTCCGGATCGCGTGAGTCCAACCCTATGATTTCAGCGCTGCCGGAAGTCGGAAAAAGAATATCCATCAGAACATGCATGGCCGTCGTCTTGCCGGCGCCGTTTGGTCCGAGAAACCCGACTATCTCTCCGGCCTCGACAGCAAAGCTGATACCGTTCAAAGCCCGCTT
Organism: Candidatus Zixiibacteriota bacterium; assembly: GCA_026397575.1. Classification (GTDB taxonomy): domain Bacteria; phylum Zixibacteria; class MSB-5A5; order CAIYYT01; family CAIYYT01; genus CAIYYT01. The sequence goes on along the minus strand of JAPLUP010000298.1, from coordinate 1,810 downwards.
GCCGGCGCCGCGTTCGCGATAAGTTTTGGCCAGGTTGTCGAATCTGAGCGCGGGTGTCATTTCCGCTCTCCGCCGCCAAATTGAAACTGAAATTCCCCACTCTTGCCCGTCATGCGATTAAGCATCTCCAGCCGATTGACAGTCTCCGCCATCCTACCCTCCTGATAGCCATCTATCACTTCGACAACAGAACCGTTCGCCGCAAAGACGGCGGTGCAGGGAAGACTGCGAATCGGATTGCGGTCGAGAAACCCGCCCTTCGGTGAGTGCGCGAAGGGAAGATCGGGATTGTCAAAGTCGACGGCGCTTCTGGCAACCGGAAGCGAGTCGAAGAGATTGACGAGATATAACGTTGCGAGAGTGTCAAACTCCGGCTTCTTGTATACTGACAGTGCTTCGCTGACCAATTGCAGACTCCGTTCCGAGGCGGCTTTCCAGAAGATCACCACAGTGAACTTGTTGGTCGTATCAGGGAGTGTTATCAGCGCGCCGGTATTGGTCGTGAAACTCAACTCAGACGCTGCTGCACTACTGCCGCCACTTTCTTTGCTGGTGATGATGCTCACCTGCCAAATGACCAGCAGAATTGCCGCGATGATCAACGTTATCTGGTAGTACCTGACTTGGCGAAACAGCGCACTCAACCGCTATGCTCCCTGCCGTATGCCGAGCGCATCAAGCTGTTTGGCGAGTTTGCGGAGACGTCCGAGGATAATCCCGATTCCGAACGACAGTAGCCCGAAACCAAACCCCAATGCCATGATCCCCAGTGCGGCATACTGCTTGGTTTGCTCGACAAGAGCAACCACGGCATCCTGGTGAAGGATGGCGGTGATAAAGTCGTTCGAGGTCGTGATCTGCCGAACGTCAAAAGCCGACTGTAGAATCTGGCCAATGACATAACCGGCAATGACAATCGCTATGCCGACGATTTTGAAAAAGAGTCCGATGAGAATCCTCCTTGAGCGCCCACTATAGCCAATTAGAACGCATTACACAACCCCAAAGTTGCAGTCTTAAGAATACTCTCCGCTTCTTTGATCCTCATTAGAAGAACTGAGAAGAACTCAAGTAGTACGTCCAACTTTTCGTGGAGGTGTTGAAGATTACGTCGGCGCGTCCGAGCCTCGGCCACCGTTTGAAAGCCAGGCGCAGGCCGCCGCCAAATGACCAGTACGGATCACGGAGCGCCTCCGCGACGTTGCGATACCTGCCCCACAGACTCGCAGCATCGACAAACAACGCGGCTTGCGAGTACCAATGCCTGGTTTCGATCAATTTCTTCCGAGCTTCCAAGTTGCATCCAAGGAAATGGTCACCGCGGTCATATTTGTCGCGATAGCCGCGGACATTGTAGCTCCCAGAGAGCGCAAAGGGCGGCACGCGCTCATCGCTTGAAGATGTCGAATACTGCAAACGCGCGCACAGGTTGACGTCATTCTTCACAACGAATCCACGTCCGGTAAATTGCAGTCGCCATTTTTCGAAGCGATTGCCGGGAAGTTCCCGGATTAGAGTCGCGCCTGACGTTAATTGCGCTCCTTCATAGTAGAAATGATCAGAATAGATTCGTCCCAGACTCAAAGCGGCGCCGAGAAAGTAGCGTGGATAATCGAGTTCTCTTCGCGCTCGAGCCGGTGGTTCGGCGGGAGCTACCAAGCTCCAATTTTCCCTACTGTAGCCCACGAACATCCCGGGATAGACTTTCTCGCCGGCGCTGTAGCCAAGATCGATAGTGTTATATTTGTTGAGATACCGATATGTGGTTTCAATGCCGTCGATAACGACTTGGTCCTTCTGGCGCTCATGA
>JAPLUP010000102.1 GCA_026397575.1 Candidatus Zixiibacteriota bacterium | reverse complement strand
AAACAGCATCGGAAAATAGAGCGCCATCACCATGACCTGCGCGCTGCGAGCGGTTTTGGAGATGCGTGCCAGCACAAAGCCCAACGCAAAGAAACTGCAACATGACAGCAGAAAGCCGAGAGTCACGGAGAGTACATTGCCATTGAAGCGTAGTCCGTAAGTGATTTTTGCGGCAATAAGCAGAAGCGCCATGCCGATGGTAGTCAAGATGAACAGCACCAGCACTTGCGAAGTGAGTATGGCTGTTGGAGTCAAAGGCGTGATGTGGACTCGGCGCAAAACCCCAAGCTCGCGCGCCGCGGCGATGGGAACCGTCAGCGACACCAAGCCGGTCATAGCGATGATCATTGCCGTGTATGCAGGTATTGACAGATCGACGGTACCAAAGCCACTGCCATTGACTAAGAACTCCGGCTTGTTGCCAAAAACGGCGCCAAAAAGGAACAGCATCATTAGCGGAAAAACGAGTGTAAAGAAAGCTGCCGACGGCTCGCGCAGGAAGAGTTTGAAATCGACAAAAGCCAGTTTCCAGAATCCGCGCATGGTGTCAATCCTTCATCTTGTGGCCGGTCACAGCCAGAAAAACGTCTTCGAGATTCGGTTGTTCGGTGCGTAAATCGGAAAAACGTATCCCCGCTTTCGCCAGAACGGTGACGACTTCAACCACCAGCATATCGCCCTTGCCCTGGACCAAAACGCGGTCGCCATTCTGTTCAACGAGAGTGACTCCCGACAGGCTGCGGCAACATGCGATGTCATGTGGTTCTTTCAGCGTGAAGACCACCCGGCTTTGGACACCGAGCGATTGAATCAGATTCTCGGGTGTGTCGAGGGCGATGATTTTGCCCTTGTCCATGATGGCTACGCGGTCACAGAGCCGCTCGGCTTCATCCATGAAGTGAGTGGTCAGAAAAACGGTCTTCCCCTGGTCACGGATAGAACGGATCAGATCCCACATGGCGCGCCGCGCTTGTGGATCGAGACCGGTAGTTAGTTCGTCAAAGAAGATCAACTGCGGGTCATTGATCAGCGCCAGAGCGATCTGCAGGCGCTGCTTTTGACCGCCGGAGAGGCTGGCAAACGCTGTGTTTCGTTTGTCGGACAGCCCCAATTGCTCAAGCAACTTTTCCCAGTCGAGCGGCGATTCATAAAACGAAGCAAACAGATCGAGCGCTTCCCAGACCTTGAGGCGCGGCTGCAATTGTGATTCCTGCAATTGCACACCGACTTTGCGCCTGATGTCGTGAATTTCCTTCTGGGGATCGACGCCGAATACACGGATCGAACCACGATCCTGTTGCCGCAATCCCTCGATACATTCGATGGACGTAGTCTTGCCGGCGCCATTGGTACCGACCATGCCGAATATTTCCCCTTGGTAGACTTCAAAGGATACATCGTCCACCGCAACGGTAGGACCATAGACCTTACGCAGGTGCTCGACTTGAATGACGGGTTCACACACCGTTTTGAATATACGTGTTGTTTTTGTGTTGGTTGCTAAAACTGCAATGTTCGCTGCCCCTAAGATTTACGCAGGTTGATGGCGTGTTACAATTGAGGAGCTATAGTTCCCGTTGTAGCAGTATCAGCGTAATATCGTCGCTACGCGGGGCGTCGCCAACGAAGTTGGAGACGTCGGCAATAAGGGCGGTTGCGAAAATATCAGGGGGTTCAGCACGGTGGTCGACGGTGAATTTTTCGAGGCGCTCGTCGGAGTAGAAATCTTCAGTGACATTGATTGCCTCGGGGATGCCATCAGTAAAGACCAACAAACGATCACCGGCAGCAAGCGCAATTGTCCGAGATTCCCAACCTACACCATCAAACACGCCGATCGGCATGCCGGTGGCTTCGATATATTCGATAGTGCCGTCGTTGCGCACCAGCAGCGGCGAGTTGTGCCCGGCATTGACATACGTGAGTGTGTGGTTGTTCGCGTCGAGCAGAGCCAGAAAGGCGGTTGCAAAATCGCCGGAGCGGCTGGAGGCGTGTAGTTGCGCGTTGACGCGCGTTGTCGCTTCGGCAACATCGAAGTCGGTATTGCCTCGCAACATCCGAAATGCCGACAAAATGTTGGATGCCAGCAGCGCGGCGCCCATGCCTTTGCCGGACACATCGGCCAGCAGGATCAGCACTCGGCCGTCTCGCAGTAGAGCGGCGTCATAAAGATCGCCACCGACCATTTTGCACTGCATTTGGAAAGCATGGAAAGCGTACCCGGGAACCACCGGCAGCACCTTGGGCATCAGTTCCTCCTGAATCTGAGAGGCAATGCGCAACTCGGATTCAAGAGCTTCTTTCTCCTGACGCTCTTTGAGCAAACCCTGGTTAATGATCTTGGCGGCAAGGATATTGCCGAAGGTGGCTGTGATTTTGAGAGACTCCTCGTTAAAACGCTGCCACGGGTCGGCCGTATCGGTATAGAGAATTCCCAGCACCTTCTGTTCATTGATCAATGGCACGGCCATTGCCGAACGAATTCCGGAGACGACAATCGATTCCTGTTTGGCGAAGCGTTCATCGGAAATCAGATCGGAAAAGAGTACGGCCATTTTTTTATCGAGCACTTCTCGCACGATCGAACGCGAGATCGTAAACGAATCGGAACCCTTCTGATCGGACAGCCGGAAAGTCACCAACGTGAGGGTCTCGCTGCCTTCACGCGCCAAAAACACTGCGGCACGCTCGGCATGAACAATGTCCTGTAGCAGTGCAAGGGATTCGCTGAACATTTCATCAGCGCTCTGCGGAAGGATTAGCATTTTGGCCATGTCAGAAATCGCCTTGAAGATCCGCGGGTTGGTGTAGTCCTTCAGCGCCAACGGCTGCAGGGCTTCATCAATCGGCAGCGAGGACATTGACGTGTGGCTCTCGACCCCATCGGTCACGGCAACTTCCGGTTTGGGAATGGCTGTCTCACTGGATGAAATCAAGAAACCGACGGTGCCAAAGGTGATAGCATCACCGACCTTGACATCAACCGAGCCGGTGATCTTGCGATCATTAACCAGCGTGCCGTTGAGGCTGGCCAGATCGGTGAGCCGAATCTTGCCGTTTGCGGCAATATCAAGCTGCGCGTGCCGGCGCGATACCGTGGCATCATTAACCATCAAATCGGCTGGGGGAACCCGTCCGATGACATAGGTACCGGGCTCGAGTTGCCAATCGTGGCGATTGCCGTACTGTGGACTTGATAGGCGGTACATCTTCAGGGTTTTACGTAATCAACCATCGATTTCGTTTAACTAACTTGCTTTCGAGTTCTGCTCACATATTTCATCGGCAAAGCTCGGGACACTCCTTTGAGATGTCGCCAAGTTACGCCAAGAATGGCCAACAAGTATCCGAGCAGAGTGCCATAACCGCCCATGTGGATCTTGAGATGAACACTGTCGGGACCGAGGCGGAAAAAGAGTACTCTCTTGCCACCTGCGATCGTGATACAACCGTATATGATAACTCCCGAAGCAATGATTGTCGCGGCAATTGTGACCAGCTTGAGCAAAGCCAGACGTTTCAGTTTGCGAAGCAGAAAGAACGCTCCGAAGATCGCCAAGGACATTAACAGAACAATCCAATAGATGCCGCCAAAATCCATGCCGGAGTAGCTTGACTTACCGAGGCACGAAATTTGAATCCAAGGCAGGAAAAAGCTGATAAATGCAATGGCGGCTCCGGCGGGAGTGAGGAAAATCAGGCGATTGTCGGCATCCTTGTTGTCCATATAGGCGAGTAATAAGCGGATTTGCGGATGGATGTCAAGGAAAGCAAATTGTGGGTAGCCTGCATCAATTATCAGAGAGTCACGACTTTGGGC
>JAPLUP010000448.1 GCA_026397575.1 Candidatus Zixiibacteriota bacterium | reverse complement strand
TAAGTTCCTCACCGCCGGCGAGTCGCACGGACCGGCACTCACCGCAATCATTGAAGGAATTCCGGCGGGGCTGAAACTCGATCCCGAGGCCATCACTATTGACCTTCGTCGCAGACAGATGGGTTACGGTCGCGGAAGGCGGATGCGCATTGAACGTGACACAGCCATGGTAACCGCAGGCCTGTGGGACGGCGTCACGATTGGCAGCCCGATCGCAATTTTGATCCAAAATAAGGATTGGGCGAATTGGAAAGGCCAGCAACGCGAAAAGAAGCTGGTTCCTCGGCCGGGACACGCCGATTTGGTCGGTTACCTCAAATACGGTTTTGACGACATCCAGAAGGTCATCGAGCGGTCGTCGGCGCGTGAGACGGCGTCGCGAACAGCGGCAGGCAGCGTGGCAAGGCAGTATCTCGGTTGCTTCGGTATCAAAGTATACTCGCACACGCGCCGCATTGGCAGTGTTGCTTATGACACACCGGTCAGGTTTACTCCGAAACTCTTTCGCGAGGTTGAGTCATCCCACGTGCGCTGTGCCGATAAGAGTATTACCCGCGAGATGATCAAGGAAATAGATAGAGCGGTCGAGCAAGGCGATACTCTTGGTGGCACTACTGAAGTGATTGTCACTGGAGCGCCGGTTGGATTAGGGAGCTATGTGCAAGGGGACCGTCGCGCAAGCGTGCGCCTCGTGGCGGCAATTATGAGCGTACCTTCTGTCAAAGCGGTCGAGATTGGTGACGGCATCGCGTCGTCGTCGTCGTTCGGCAGCGATGTCCATGACCCGATTGTCTACGAAAACAAAGCTGGTTATCGTTACGTTTCCAATCATGCAGGCGGTATCGTCGGTGGCATCACTAATGGCGAAGAAATCGTGTTGCGCGCGTTTTTCAAGCCGATCTCGACACTCGGCAAATCGCTGGACTCGGTCAACCTGAAGACCAAGCGCAAAACCCTCGCACCCTATGTTCGCTCCGACATTTGTATCGTCCCCGCGGGGGGTGTCGTGTGTGAAGCTGTCGTGGCGTTGGTGATTGCCGATCTAATATCGGAGAAATTCGGAGGCGACTCCATGCGCGAAACGCTTGCCAACTATCATTCGTATCTGAAGTATGTTCGCGCACGCTAAGAGACGAAACCTGTTCCTTACCGGTATGATGGCGACCGGCAAGAGCACAATCGGCGAGATCATCGCCCGCAAGTTGGCCTATGTCTTCATCGACACCGATGCTGTTATCGAACGGCAAATGTCATTGCCGGTTACGGAGATTTTTGCAGTTTATGGTGAGGACTTCTTCCGCCAGCGCGAGACTTCGCTCCTGCCGGAAATCATCAGCCGGGAGCATCAAGTGATAGCAACCGGCGGCGGAATGCTGACAAACCATGGCAACATGGCGGCGGCTTTCGCCAACGGACTGGTCATACTCCTGCATGCGCCCATTGCGGTTCTCGCAACGCGACTGAGCAATGCCACCGATCGTCCGCTGCTGGACGGTTTTTCGCCGGAGAAACGACTGCAAGAAATCTACGACCGGCGGGCTGAGTTCTATGAGGGGATTCGTCATCAGGTTGACACCAGTAACGGAAATATTGATCAGGCGGCGGAGGAGATTGTCGGTCTCTATATGAATTGGCTCAACGAATGAAGAAATTCATTTATGCACCCAGGCATCAGTCTGTCGCAACACCCATATATTCCGGCACAGACATAATCGACAAGCTGGCAACCCCGCGTTTCCTTAAGCTATTCACTGCCGTGTATGCTGTGGTAGACGAGCGCGTACATGAACTCTATTCCCAGAGTGTGCTCAAGCATATGCTTGACGGTGTTTCGGTTTATGTATTTCCCCGAGGCGAACGCTATAAGTCCTTGGCGCGACTCCAGCGACTCCTAAATTGGTTGTGGGAAAATGAAGCTGACCGCGACAGTCTTCTGTTGGGCATCGGTGGAGGAGTTGTGACGGACATCACGGGATTTGCGGCATCATGTTACATGCGTGGTGTTGCATACGTCGCCGTGCCGACAACGCTGCTGGCTCAAGTAGACGCGGCTGTCGGTGGCAAGACCGCTGTCAACTTGCGCAACACCAAGAATGTCATCGGCAACTTTCATGTACCTCAGATGGTGATCTGCGACAGTCGTTTTCTTTCATCCCTACGCACGGAACAGATCAAGGAGGGACTCGTAGAAGCGATCAAAGTGTTTGCTGCAAGTGATCGACGGTTGTTCGAGAAACACGCGTCAATGTCGATCCTTATGAGAAAGGTCTGCGTCGCGTGCTGAATTTCGGACACACGACCGGTCATGCCGTCGAGGCTGTCGTCGGCTGGTCGCATGGCAAGTCCGTAGCGTTCGGCATGCTCGTCGCTATGATGCTATCACAACGGTACTCGTCGCTTCCACCGGGAGAGCACAACCAGATGTGGAGTGCTATCACCGCGATCTACGACCACTTCGATGCCGCAGCGCTCGACGCTGAACTCCTGTGGAACAAGATCAAGCACGACAAAAAGCGGTCCGGCGGGCAAATCAATTTTGTTCTGTTACCGCGGTGCGGCACTCATCAAATTGTGCCGATTAACTATGCACAGTTCAGGTGCTCCCTTGCGGAAACACGGGAAAGGATCAGCAGATGAAGAAGATCATGGTCATCCATGGACCCAACCTCAATTTGCTGGGTCAGCGTCAGCCAGAAATCTACGGTAATCAGACGTTGGAGCAGATCAACGTTCAGATTCCGTGGCTATACTGGATGCGTTGCTGGCGTCGAAGATACCGACTGTCGAAGTCCATCTGAGCAATTTCTATCGGCGCGAGGAGTTTCGGCAGACCATGATTACCGCGCGGGGAGCAATTGGTGTAATCAGCGGTTTCGGCACTCAGAGCTACTTATTGGCGCTACACTATCTCGCCAATGCTAAAGTCTGAGCATCAAGTGAACCATAGAAATCAAAACCCCGTTCGTATGTGAACGGGGTTTTGAGTTTTGATATTCTGGCGGCGTTAAGACCGCCGGCTGAGAGATCAGTCCTATTTGACCAAGAGCATCTTTCGGGTTTCGGAGAAGTTCTTGGTATCGATTTTGTAGAAGTAGACACCGGATGAGATGTCGGAACCGTTGGCATCGCGACCATCCCAGCGGATCTGATGGTAACCGGCCGGCGTGGTGCCGCTGACCAGAGTCCTTACCAATTGACCGGCCACGTTGTAGATCTTGAGCGAGACCTCACCGGTAGTCGGCAGCGCAAATTCAATGACGGTTTCCGGATTGAACGGGTTCGGATAGTTCTGACCCAACGCAAACGTCGTCGGCAATGTCGCCTGCTCCAGCTTCGATGTCAGCATGTTGCCGTTATAGTCGGCCACTTCCGCCGTCACCAACTCCGCCTGACCCTCAATACGGACCACCTCGCGCAGACCCGAACCAATCGATTTGGTCGAGATATCGTACAACAACACCTTCAACTCGCCCGCCGTCAAACTCTGAACCAGAGTCAGGTTCGTCAGGTTCGTGACCTTGAAGTCGTCGCCGACGTACACCAAGTCACCGACCGACAACGGAGTGCCATCGGCATTAACGTCGGTAGCGGCAATAGCGCCTTGACGACTGTTAATGTTGTATTCCGGGAAAGCGGTGATGCCTACCAGGAAGTACTGGGTGAAAATGACCGCATCGGCGATTTCGTTGGCAATACCGTTCAGGTTGATATCACCGCGAAGATCGATTGAGTCGGCGCAAGCGATATCAATACCACCATCGTAGAAATCAATCGTATCATTTGGCATTGGCTTGAGCGGATCCGCAACCTGGCAGTAAGGATCCAGAGTATGCTTCCAACCAGCATATCCACCCCAGACGGTTCCGTCAGCAACGGTGTCAATCCGTATGAGCTCGTCATATGGATACTCGTCACCTGTGTAGTACCATATCTGGTTGGCTATATAGGCCTGCTGACCGTCCCTGCTCGAAAGCACGTTGTCGGTGCAGTCGATCCAGTAGAAGCCCAACGGTACAAACTGGCACTCATAGGTGCGATCGTTTGTAACCAGGAACTTCAGAGTGGCCACAGTGCCGGTAAGCTGGTACGCAGCATCAACCGGGTGCGGGCGGCCGTTGTTTATATCGGCGATCGCAACTATACGGACAAGCCCGGACGGACATGGACCGTTGCAGTTACCCGTGGCGCCAAAACGATACGTAAAGTACTCCCAGAGAGCAATCTCCGGACCAAAAATCGGGCCGGTAAGGACATCTGACAGAGTCAAAGCACTGGCGTCGTAACCAATCAACAGATCGAAACCGCCGATTTCCATGATGCCAGCAAATATGTTGACAGGAACAAACGCGTAATGACCCTGAATCACGTCATGGAGCTTACCAACCACGACACTGCTAGGTCTGCCCGTCACATAGACTTCGAATTCGCAAGTGTCCGTTTTGCAGCCGTCCGAGACTTCAATCCTGGCCGTGAACGGGCCGTCATAAGCATTGTTGCCATACTCCGTTGGCCAACTCCATACACCAGTCACCTGACCAACAAAGAACGGGCCAAACGTGACGGGGCCGGTGAAGTCAAGCAGCGTGTACGCAAGCGGAACCACCGGACCCGCATCCGCATCGGTAGCCTGCACTACGCCGTACAGTGTATTACCCCAAATGTCCCAGAGGTTCTGACCGGGTCCATCGACCTGAGGGCAGAGAGTGAACACCGGAGCTTGATCCAGCGTCACCGTCACGGTGGTGATACAACTGGCCGTGGCTCCGCAAGCATCGGTCGCAGTCAACTCAAGAGTGTTCACACCTACCACCGGTGTAAAACACGCCTGACCAGCGGTCAGCGGGACCGGGACACCATTTGCTGTCACTGTCACTGAAGTAAGATTGCCGTCCTGATCTGTGGCGCTGAATCCGGGGATGCAAATCTGCGCAAGATTGCAGGCAAAGACCGTCGTATTGCTGGGACAAACCACGACCGGCGGTTGATTCAATGTCACCGTCACGGTCGTGATACAACTGGCCGTGGCTCCGCAATCATCGGTCGCAGTCAGCTCGAGAGTGTTTACACCTACTATCGGTGTGAAACACACCTCACCAGCGGTCAGCGGGACCGGGACACCATTTGCTGTCACTGTCACTGAAGTAAGATTGCCGTCCTGATCTGTGGCGCTGAATCTGGGGATGCAAATCTGCGCAAGATT
>JAPLUP010000255.1 GCA_026397575.1 Candidatus Zixiibacteriota bacterium | reverse complement strand
TAGCACGCGATTTACGGTCACTTCTTGTCCGGTCATGATTTTGAAATTCCTGACCGCTTGCACTGCCAGCATGTAGTTGCCCCGCAGATGAGCACGCTTGACAAGGTCATAATTACCATAGCGCAGTTCAAGAATTTTCTTTACTCTCCTGATGACGCTCTTATCTGCCAGATCGGTGATCGGAGCAGGCGTGCAATTGATGCACAGATCGCAGCTACCCAGATCATCAATAGCCTCCTCCAACAATGCGGGGCGATAACTGGACGGACGCGGCAGCCGCCGGACAAACGCGCCGAAGCGCAGCAGTGAGGTGGGAGATCGATGATAGACATGAATGGTACGCGCGCCATGAGAAACCAGATAGTAGTAGGTCGTCTGCGCTACGCCCCCCGAACCGATGATCGCGACATTCGCGCCTCTGACTGAGACTTTCAGTCGGTTCTCAATGCTTTGCCTGATGCCTTCATAGTCCGTGTTGTAACCCTGTAGCTTTCCCTTGCGATTGATTACAAGATTCGCTGACTGTGTCTGCTCTGCCACAAAATCGAGCCGATCGAGCAGCGGTAAGATCGCGCGCTTATGCGGGATGGTAACATTGAATCCCGCAAGTGGTAGTAGGCGCACGGATTTTATGAAATCGTTCAGGTCCGAGTTCTGCAGCTCGAAGACATTATAGATCGCGCAGACATGTTTCTGCGCAAAAAGCTCGTTGTAGATCGTCGGCGATAGTGAATAGCCGATATCGGCGCCGATGATACCGTAAATTGGAGTGTTTTGTTTCATGCCACAATCGCCTGTAGCGTATGATAAAACTCCAGCGTGGAAATCGCAATGTATTGTTGATAGTCACCGTGGAGCGAACCGGACAAAAGCAACTCCATGACCTCAATCGCCACTGCCAACCGATGATTGCCTTTGTGGTTGTGCCGGCGCAGGCACAAAACAACTGGCAGAAAAGCTCTGCCGGTTCAAATTACATTAGTCTATCAAAGATTAGTTGCCACCAGAAGGAGGAGTTGTCTGCTGCGTTCCCTGCTGCTGGTCGCCTTGCGCCGGCGCCTGCGTCGGCATGGGTTGTTCCGTGGCCATGCGCTTGACAGCGGATTCGCCGACTTGACCACTCGAACGACCTCTCGCTACGAGTGTCAGCACAATGCAGGACACCATAAACATTATCGCCAACACTGTTGTGGCTTTGGAAAGGAACGTGGCTGCGCCACGACCGCCGAAGACGGCTCCACTCAAGCCACCACCACCAAACGCTCCCGCCAATCCTTCGCCTTTGGAGGACTGCATCAGCACTACCAGCATCAGACCACAACTAATGATCACGTGAATCACAATGAGAACCGCAAACACGAAAGACTCCTTCTACTATTGCCGAGCCGCCGCAATAATTTTGTTGAACGACTCTGCTGTTAAGCTCGCACCACCGACCAGACCTCCATCGATATTCGGCTGACCGAACAGTTCACGCGCGTTGTCTGGTTTGACCGATCCGCCGTAGAGGATGAGCACATCATCCACTATGGCTCCGTAACGCTCGCGCAGCACCGTGCGAATATAGCCATGAACTTCCTCTGCCTGATGCGGAGATGCAGTTCTGCCGGTGCCGATCGCCCAAACCGGTTCGTAGGCAATCACTGTTCGCCGAAGCTCGTCGGCCGGAACGCCATCCAAAGAACCAAGTAACTGACTCTGAACCACGTTCATCGTTTCGCCGGCATCTCGCTGGTCGAGAGTCTCGCCGACACAGACAATCGGGATCAGATCTTGCGACAGCGCCTTCATAAGCTTCTGGTTGACCAGCATATCGGTTTCGAAAAAGAGCTGCCGTCGTTCCGAATGTCCTAAGATAACATACGTGCAGCCTAGCGTCAACAGCATTCTCCCGCTCACTTCGCCAGTGAAGGCGCCCTCATCTTCCCAGTGCATGTTCTGCGCTCCAACAGCCACGGGAGTGCCTTTGACGGCAGTCAGCGCACATGGTAGTGACGTAAACGGCGGGAAGATAACGACTTGCGGCTCAGTGGCCTGCCCGACAAAATCAGCGACTCCTTTGGCTAGTGCCATCGCTTTTTCAGGCGTCGTGTACATCTTCCAATTGCCGGCGACAAGTTTTCTTCTCATCGTCCGCTCACTTCCTGTCCGTCAAGGCCGCAACACCCGGAAGCACCTTGCCTTCAAGGAATTCCAGTGAAGCGCCGCCGCCGGTTGATACATGCGAGAACTTGTCCTCCAGGCCTGCCTTGGCAACAGCGGCAGCGGAATCACCACCACCAACGATCGTGATCGCTCCGGTTGCTGTCAGATCTGCTAACACCTGCGCCATTTTCATTGTGCCGACGGCAAATTTCTCGGTTTCGAAAACACCCATCGGCCCATTCCAGACCACCGTCTTGCATTCGGCAAGCTCGGCAGCGAACAGCTTGATCGTCTCAGCGCCGATATCCAGACCCTTAAGATTCGCGGGGATTTGGCCCGCGGGGCAATTCGTGACTTCCGCCGTGTCCGCGATTTCGGCGGCACACGCGAAATCAACCGGAAGCACAAGCTTGACGTTCTTGACAGCCGCGTCTTTGAGTACTTGGCCGGCGAGTTCGACCTTGTCCGCTTCCAGAAGCGAACCGCCTATCTCTTGTCCCATGGCTTTCTCAAACGTAAACGCCATGCCGCCGCCGATAATAATCTTGTCAACTTTGTTCAGCAGATTAGTGATGACATCAATCTTGCCCGATATCTTCGCACCGCCTAAAAGCGCCACAAACGGTCGCTTCGGGCTAGCCAGCGCGGCGCCGAGGTAATCCAATTCCTTTTTCATCAGATAGCCTGCCGCCGATTGGTCAAAGTAGCGGGTTACGCCTTCAGTTGAAGCATGCGCGCGGTGCGCGGTACCAAAGGCGTCATTGACATAGACATCGCCGAGATAGGCCAATTTCTGGGCAAAATCGGGGTTGTTCTCTTCTTCTTCGGGATGGAACCGCAGATTCTCCAGCAGCAGAATTTCGCCATTCTTGAGTGCCGCTACCGCCTGTTCAACCTCAGGGCCGACACAGTCATTGGCAAAGTAGACTTTGTGTCCGCTCAGTTTTTCGAGCACTGCGGCGACCGGCTTGAGACTCATCTTGGCGACTACTTTGCCGTCCGGGCGACCAAGATGCGACATCAGAATCAATTTGCCACCGGACAACACGATCTTGTTGATCGAGGGAAGTGATGCTCTGATACGCAGGTCGTCTTTGACCACGCCTTCCTTGAGCGGGACATTAAAATCAACCCGCATCAAGACTTTGCGGCCTGCCACCTGCAAATCGTCAATGGTCAGTTTGTTCATCTTACATCATCCGTTCCAAAGCATCCACCATACGGCAAGAGAAGCCCCACTCGTTATCGTACCATGCGTATACTTTGACGAAATTGCCGGACGCCATCGTCATCAGCGAGTCAAACACCGACGAATGCGAGTTGCCGACGACATCAATCGAAACTAAAGGTTCCTCAGAGTACTCCAAAATCCCCTTCAGAGGACCGGCAGCGGCGGTCTTGATCGCATTGTTGATCTCATCTTTCGTTGCGTCCTTCTTGAGTATCAATGCCAGGTCAATGAGAGACCCATCGGGCGTTGGCACGCGGACCGCGCAACCATCCAGGCGTCCTTTCATCTCGGGCATCACTTCGGCGATTGCTTTGGCAGCGCCGGTCGTTGTAGGGATCATTGACACCGCAGCGGCACGAGCACGACGAAGGTCCTTGTGTGGGAAATCAAGAATGCGCTGGTCATTGGTATAGGCGTGGATTGTCGTCATGTAACCTTTTTCGATGCCGAATGTGTCATGAAGAACTTTGACCACTGGCGCCAAACCGTTCGTCGTACAGGAACCGATGGAGATGATATGATGCTTCGCCGGATCGTATTGATTGAAGTTGACACCAATAACAAACGTGCCATCGTGCTGCTTGGCCGGAGCCGAGATCAGTACTTTCTTGGCGCCCGCGGCTATGTGTTTCTCGGCACCGGCACGGTCGGTGAACTTGCCGGTTGATTCAATCACTACCTGCGCTCCGCTGCCGGTATGGTTCAGTTTGGCGGGATCGAGTTCTTTCGTAACTTTGATCGCCTTGCCGTTGACGACAAGGTTGTCACCCTCAACCTTGACCTCACCCTTGTACTTGCCATGCACCGAATCACACTTCAGCAAATATGCCAATGTCTGGGCGTCTGTGACGTCATTGATCGTCACGAAATCGAGTTTGTTTGAAGCAATCGCAATTCTGATTATCTGTCTGCCGATTCTGCCAAACCCGTTGATCGCTACCTTGGTTGCCATCTGGTCTCCCTTCCTATGTTCTTGTGTGGCTTAATATAGCCGATGCCGATTGATATCTGTACGCCGGAATAGTCCTTGATTCCGGCGATATCTCCCGAAAAGTTCGTATTCAGGTATTTAACCATTAAATCCATTTGTATGGTTGGCGAAAGCGGAATCTCAGTGCCGATTGCCGCCCACCAGTTAAGATCAGTCTCGCTGCCGATGGTGCCATCCGAGTATCGGCCGAATACCGAACCGTAGGTACCCATGGTCGCGGTTTCTCTGCCGACAATCAAAGCGCCACCTCCTTCAAGAAAAGGGCGGCAATTCAGAGGGAGTTGGCTACTGAAGGGGGAGAATTTCAACCCCACTTGCATCGGGTATACTGATGCCTGACCAATAAAACTGCCGTCGAAAACGCCATTGTAGTAGACGTCAAAGCGGATATCCCCTTTGGAATAGCTTCCCAGATTGGCGGATAGCGCCAGAAAATCGAGCAGATAATAATTGATATATCCTTCGATGTAGAAGATGGTCTTAGTGGCAAAGAGCTTCACATCGCTGTTGACGCGATCAATGTCGTTGTGACTGTTATTGAACAGGCCTAAGCGCACACCCATCGAGGTCGTCCCCCTGGGTTGACTGCCGATCACATTTGCAGACAGAACGAATAGCAGCCCCAGCACCATCAAAACACGCTTAACCAATATATTCTTCCGCCATTTCAATCATGCGGTCATCCACTTTCTTTAGGCAATATACGGCTGACGTCAATTCCACACCAACGATTTCATTGCC
>JAPLUP010000184.1 GCA_026397575.1 Candidatus Zixiibacteriota bacterium | reverse complement strand
ATAGTTTCTGATCGTGCCCGACAAAAGTCGTCGTTTTTTACTCGCCCTGATCGCGCTCTGCGCCGTTCTCTACTTTTCTGGTATCGCCGTGCCGTCACTGACCGATCCGGACGATGTCTTTTATGCCGAGTCCGCCAAAGAAATGGCCGATAGCGGCAGCATGCTTACGCCCGTGATATTCGAACACCCGCAATTTGAAAAGCCGCCGCTCTATCTCTGGTTCCTGGTGATCTCATTCAAATTGCTCGGAGTCAGCGCCGTAAGCGCTCGTCTGGTGTCGGCACTGTTTGGATTGCTAAGCGTGGCCGGAACTTTTCTCTTTATGAGAAAGCTGATTGATGAACAGGCGGCCTTTATCACGGCCATGATACTCGCATCCGCTGTCTGGTGGATCGGCTTGGCGCATGTTGTTCTTACCGACATGGTGTTCTCGACTTTCGTTGCCTTTGCGCTATACAGCTTCTTTCTCTGGCACAAGTTCGAGAAACGCGGTTACCTGCTTTTATTCGCCCTGTTTAGCGCGCTGGCGACCCTGACCAAGGGTCCACTGGGTCTGCTACTGCCGCTGTCGACCGCCGCCGCTTTTCTTGTCGTCATACGCAGTAGCCGACGCCTGTGGCGGTTCTTACTGGGAAGGTGGTGGCTACTCTGGCTGGTTTTCGTATTGCCATGGTTTCTTTACGCCGGCTTCAAGTATGGGAATGCTTTCCTGTGGGAGTTCTTTGTCAACTGTCACTGGAATCGCCTGATTCACGCCGAGCATCATCAGTTCAACACACTCTATTTCTATCCCGCCGTAATCACGGTCGGCCTGATTCCCTGGACATGTTTTCTCCCATTTGTTGGCGCAGGTTTCCGTAGATTAAAGACCGAGCATGTCTTCGCCCTGACCTGGTTTGTTGTGATGTTCGTGTTCTTTACGGTGGCGCAATCGAAACTGTCGACCTACATCTCGCCGGTTTTTCCAGCTCTGGCCATGCTGATCGGCCTGTCGTTGACAGGCGGGCAAATCGTGAAGTATCGTGTTTTCGCTGTAGCAGCGCTTCTCGCTATCGCTGGTATCGGACTCAGTATGGCGCCGTTGTTCTTGAACAAGGACTATCCCGATTTTGTAGTACCGGGGCTCAAAAGTTTTGGGGTCATCGCAATCGGACTGTTTGCTGCTGCTGTGTTCGTGGTTCGTCAGCGCTTTCACGCAGCGCTGACTGCCAGTTTGATCGGCATGATCGGCTTTGCGGTTATCGCCCCGATGACAGTATTCCCAAAGCTGGAAACCGCGCTCACGGAAAGCAATCTACAGACTCTGGTTGCGGAGAATCACTACACGAATCAGCCAATACTCTGCAACAGTCTGTATGTTCGCGGCGTCTATTTCTATTCCGGCAATCCGGTCATCGTTATGGCGGGAAGCAAGAATCCTTTCTGGAGCAAACACCCAGTAACGGTGCTTTCGGAAGATCAGGAGTTGCGCGGTTTTATCGACTCCAGAGATTCACTGATGTGCGTCTTCACGAACCGCGACCTGGAGCGATTCGACAGGTTGACTTCTTCCGAACGCGAGAACACAATCCTGTCGCGCAATATCGATCGGCTGGTGGTGTTGAGCATCAAACGCGCCGGTCTCACCGCATTCCGTGTGGATCGGGCGTCGACCGTGACGCGAACAATTCCTTTGTCTCGCTGAATCGCTTAGCATATACTTGCTGCGATGATAGTTGGATTGATCGGACTCGGTCTGTCGGGGAAAACGACCGTCTTTAATGCCGTCACGCGTGGCGATGCCGAAGTCGGCAGTTTTCAGTCGCAGAAGGACGCTTTCCATCGCGGCAGGGTGCTCGTGCCCGATGCGCGCGTTGATTTCCTCACCGAAATGAGCCAGTCGGCGAACGTGGTCTATGCCGAGGTTGAATATTTCGATGTGGCCGGTTTCTCGGGCGAGAAGGACTCTGCTTCGGAGTCGGATATCCCTCAAGTGTTGCGCGAGAGCGACGCACTGGCTCATGTTGTGCGCGCATTTGCCAATGAAAGTGTTGCTCATCCGAAAGGTTCGATCAATGTTCGCCGCGACATCGAAGCTCTCGATGAAGAATTGGTCTTTACCGATCTACTGTTGGTTGAGAGACGACTGGATCGAGTTGAACGTCAGGCGAAAGTTGTCAAGGATGACAAAGTCCGTCACGAAGCCGAAGTCCTTAAGAAAGTCAAAGATATTCTCGAACAGAATACTCCGCTTCGCTCGGTGACGCTTCCACCCGAAGAAGAAAAGTTGATTCGTGGTTTCCGCTTTCTCTCCGAGAAGCCGATGCTCATCATCATCAACATCGGCGAGGATGAGATCGGCAAGATCGACGCGATCACCGCCGAATTTGCGGATGTAAAAGACAAACCGAATCTTGATCTGGCCGTGATCTGCGGCAAGATCGAGATGGAGTTGGCGCAACTACCGGATGACGATCGACAGAGTTTTATGGCTGACATGGGACTGAAAGAATCGGCGCTGGATGTCGTGATCCGAAAATCCTACAGTCTGCTTGGTTTGATTTCTTTCCTGACGACCGGCGACAAAGAAACGCGCGCCTGGACTATCAAGCGAGGATCGACGGCGCAGTCGGCTGCCGGCGCCATTCATGCCGATTTCGAACGCGGCTTCATCCGTGCCGAAATTGTTGCTTACGAGGATATGAAACGCTGTGGCTCTTATCCCGAAGTCAAGAAACACGGACTGATGCGTCTCGAAGGCAAGACCTATATCGTACAAGACGGTGACGTAGTAATATTCCGTTTCAATGTCTGAATCCCATTCAAGGTATTCGCTGGTAATTGTCGTTTTGGCGACGCTTTATCTCTGCGCCCTCGCCGCGCCGGTCACCTACCCACCCAGTTTCTGGGGCATTAATCATCTGCAGTACTTTGACTGGTCGAAACGCCTGCTCGTGTTGCTCGGTGGAATCATGCTGTCGGTTGTTCTGACAATGGTAGTAAGACAGTTCCGGGTGTCGGCGACCGTCAAGCGAGTAGCTCTGTACGGGCTGGCGCCTTTGTCGCTTACCTGTCTGTTTTACTTCCTGCATGTCAGACATCACTATCTCGGCGATGGAGTTCTGCGCATCACGCAGCTTGACGCCGGTTACATGCTCTTGCCCACCGAGCCGCTTGGTTATCTGGCGAATGTAGCGGTCTATCGTCTTGCCAGACCGCTGTTTCATTTCACCGGCGCGCAGGCGATGGAGGCGCTTTCGTACATCTCCGGTGTCATCACTTATTTTGCGGCTCCCTATTTCGCACGCACGCTGTGTCACTCGGCGGAACAGCGCTTAACCGCTTTCGTGCTGCTGATGTTCTCCGGTGTTACTCTTCTCTACTGCGGCTATGCAGAGACCTACACGCTGCTGCCCGCGCTGCTCATGTTCTTTTTTGCTACCGGAATGCGCGCGCTTCAAGGCAGGCTATCGATGCTAATACCAGGCTCTCTCTATTTACTGCTCGTGCTATTTCATTTCCAATTCCTGTATCTAATGCCGAGTATGCTGCTGCTTGGCTATTTCGAATACCAACGGAAAGATCGGCGCGCGTTCACTGTGAGCATTATTTCATCGCTGTTATCTCTAGCTGCCGCAATCGTCGTCCCTTTGCTGTCCGCGTCGCCGGCCAAGTCACTCGGTGGTTTCTTTATGCCATTCCTGCCGGGAAATGACGCCTATTGGCTCTTCTCGACAAGACATATTCTCGAAATCGTCAATGAACTCCTGCTAACCGCCATCGCGCCGCTAATTCTGTTGATCGCCGTTCTGATGAGCCGTCCCAAGGTTCTGACTATGAGTAACGGATCGACGCTTTTTGCGATTGCGTCGCTGCCGGGCGCGTTTGCGCTGCTGACACTGCTGCATCCTTCTCTCGGCTATCCATCCGATTGGGACCTCTTCTCCTCGGCCGGCGTGATTATAACGATCTGCGCGATTACTCTATATACCACACAGAACAAATTCGCGCTCAACCGTGCCGCTTCGCTCGCACTCGGCGCAGTCGCAATAGCCTCGTTTCTCGCCTATGCTGCCGTCATGGCGGACTATGACAAGGCGATGGCGCGGCAAGTTGATATCCTGTCGATTTCCGGCGAACAGGGCGCGTACGGATTTGAATCGATCGGTACTGATTTGTCGCGGCGCAATTTGCCGGATCAGGCCGAGCAAATGTGG
The DNA here is from genome assembly GCA_026397575.1 of Candidatus Zixiibacteriota bacterium. Lineage (GTDB taxonomy): Bacteria > Zixibacteria > MSB-5A5 > CAIYYT01 > CAIYYT01 > CAIYYT01. The sequence continues at coordinate 1,293 of JAPLUP010000184.1, read as the reverse complement.
AAACGCTCGCTCAAGCTCCGACCGCACTGGCGTATCTATGGCAATCTCAGTCAACTGGAACTGAACCGCGGTGACGCTGATGCTGCGGAGTATTATGCGTTGAAAGCTCTGTCGCTCAACACCACGAATTCCGTTCTCTACATGACTCTCGGCATGGCATACTTGGCGCAGAAGCGCTTCCAGTTGGCGGAGACAAATCTGCGCCGCGCCTGCTCCATCACTCCCAGCGAGCCGGGCTTCCACCACAATCTTGCCCTCTGCCTTGGCGAGCAGGGAAGACTTGCCGAAGCCGAAGTTGAAGCTCGCACGGCAGTAAGTCTTGGCCCCGGCGTCGCGCGTTTCCTCTCAGGACTAGGAGGCATCCTACGCGACCAGGGCAAATACGCTGAAAGCGAAAGCGTGCTATTGTCGGGGCTCAAGAACAATCCTGAGAACCCGGAGTTGATCGCCAATTTTGCGGTACTCCAAAAGAAAACAGGGCATCTTGACCGTGCCCGCGAAATTCTTTCAAGCTATATGACAGCATATCCCCAGAATCAGAACGACTCGAGCATAAAGTCCGCTCTTCAAGCAGTCAATCGTCCGTAGTCTTCGGCGCCGCCTTGATCCTTTCGGAAATCATCTGCTTGAATGAGACAACTCTGGGGTCGCCGAAGTTGCTGCTAACGTGCAACAAAGCACTGTCTGCTTTGAGGAATTCGCCACGGTTGTAATAAATTGCTGTCAGGTTAAGCCAGGCATCATCAAACCGGGGCGCAATCCGCACCGCTTGCTCATAATAGTCTCCCGCTTGATTGTGATTGCCGCCCAGCTCGGCACAGGTTCCGAGATTGTCCAGCACGTGGGGATGGTTGGGATTGTCCTGATATGCCAGAGCAAAATCCCGACACGCTTGCTCGCTCTCGTTCAACGAAAATCGGGCTACTCCCCGATACCAAGCCAGCGGTGTTGCCGTGGGATCGAGCGTCAGCAAGGGTGAGCGCGCTTGATCGACCTGATGAATCACCTCCGACCAATTACCTGCGGCTTTAGCAAGCCACGTTGACTTGACGTGAGTTTCGCCGTCCAGACGGGTTACGCCGACAACTGCGGCAGCCATAGCAGAAAGCAGACACACTATCAAAGTAATGGCAACGGCGCTGCGTGAAAGCTTTTTCGGTGACTTCTGTAACCGGTGATAGGTTGATACAATTACTGCCAGAATTAAGGTCGAAAATGTCAGGAGTTCGACCCGTTCGCGAGGGTAACTGAAGAACGCGTCGACCATGAAGCAGACTATAGCAAACAACATAA
>JAPLUP010000575.1 GCA_026397575.1 Candidatus Zixiibacteriota bacterium | reverse complement strand
TCGTTTCGCCAATCCGAACTATGACGGCACCGAACCCTTCAACCATTTTCTGACCGTTGTCTTCCCATCCGATCAGCTCAGGATTCTTCCTTACAATCGGGTCGTGGCCGACTTGAAAGGGATGTCGCCGAACGCGTTTATCCAGCAAGTGAAGTCGCGTTTTCTGGTCGAACCTGAGACTAACGGCGAACCGGTGGAATCGGAACAGGAACATGTGATCGGAATGTATCTGGACGGCAAGTGGTACCGCATTATGCCGCTGTCTGGCAGTTTCAACAAGTTCGACCCGATCGAACGATTGGATGCCAGCATTCTGTCACACAATCTTCTTGACCCGATTCTCGGCATTACCAATCCCCGCACCGACAAGCGCATTGATTTCGTCGGCGGGATTCGCGGCACCAGCGAATTAGTCAGGTTGGTCGATAGTGGCAAATTCAAGGTAGCATTCTCGATGCCGCCTGTCTCGATGCAAGCTCTGAAAGATGTTGCCGACTCGGGGGGTGTCATGCCGCCCAAGTCAACCTGGTTCGAGCCAAAACTTCGCAGTGGCTTAGTAGTCTATTTGTTGTAAATTAGTTGATGGTTCTCAAAACAAAGGATGAAGTGATTTATGAAAATACTCTTAGCCGATGCGTTTGACGCATCTCTACCCGAAACGTTGCGCAAGTATGGCGAGGTGACTGCGGATGCCGCACAGTTGCCCGAAGCCGACATAGTGTTGATTCGCAGCAAGACCAAAGCGACCAAGGAATACATCGATCAGGCTGCAAAGATGAAGCTTATCATCCGTGGTGGTGTCGGTCTTGACAATGTTGATGTTCCCTACTGCAAAGAGAAGGGTATTGTCGTGAAGAATACCCCCGAAGCGTCGAGTATCGCCGTGGCTGAACTGGCTTTCGCCATGATGATTGCCGTGCCCAACCGCTTGATCGAGGCACACAACTCGATGAAGGAAGGGAAGTGGCTAAAGAAAGAACTTAAGCGTACGGAACTATACGGCAAGACGCTAGGACTAATCGGCTGCGGTCGTATCGGTGTCGAAGTTGCCAAGCGGGCAGTTGCCTTTGGAATGAAGGTGGTTGGCTACGATCCGGTGGTGACCAAGTCAGACTATATCGAACCAAAGCCGTCGCTCGATGCGATGCTGCCGTTGTGTGATTACATTTCGTTGCATACGCCTGTCAACGATCAGACCAAAGGGATGATCAACAAAAACACGATTGCCAAGATGAAGAAGGGCGTGGTGTTTGTAAACACCGGTCGCGGCAAGTGCATTATCGAGCAGGATGTCGTGGACGCGCTTATGTCGGGTCAGATGGCTGCCTATGCCACCGACGTCTGGTATTCCGATCCGCCGGCAGAGGACTGCCCCTTATCGAAGGCGCCTAACATGCTGATGGCGCCGCATATCGGCGCCTCCAGTAACGAAAATCTGTTGCGCATCGGCAAACAGGTCGATCAGATTATCGGCGCGTTCGTCGCGGGCAAGTAATCGTAACTCAGTACGATTACGAGCGTATTATAGGCAATGTTGAGACAACCATTGTGGTTGTTCCGTGATAGATAAAACAAAACAGGTGAACCATGAACAGAGTATTCAATTTCAACCCCGGTCCGGCGACCCTTCCGATCGAGGCGCTCGAAGTCGCCAAAAACGAATTCCTCGATTACAAGGGACTCGGCATGTCGGTATTCGAGATGAGCCATCGCAGCAAAGATTACGAGGCGATTCTCGAAGACACCAAAGCACTACTCAAGAAGCAGCTTGATATTCCCGACAATTTCCACATTCTCTTTCTCGGTGGTGGCGCATCAATGCAGTTCGCCATGATCCCGATGAACTTCCTGTCGGCAGATCAGACCGCCGACTATATCAACACCGGCGCCTGGTCACAGAAGGCGATCTCCGAGGCCAAACTTTTCGGGAAGGTCAATATCGCCGGTTCGTCTGAAGACGCGAAATTCACTTTTATTCCAGCGCAAAACGAACTGAAGCTTAGTCCGGATGCCGTGTATGTGCACATGACCTCAAACAATACCATTTTTGGCACGCAGTTCCCTTACTGGCCGGATTCGCACGGCAAGCCGCTGATCTGCGACATGTCCTCCGACATCCTTTCGCGCAAGATCGACGTCTCCAAATTCGCGCTGATTTATGCAGGCGCGCAGAAGAACATCGGCCCTGCCGGTGTGACGGTAATCATTATGAATCCGGATTTTGCCGCCAAGCAGAAATCAGGTCTGACCAAGATTCTAAGCTATTCAACTCATATCAAGGAAAACTCGCTGTACAACACCCCTCCGGCTTACAATATCTATATGATCAAGTTGGTATTGCAGTGGGTCGATCAGATCGGCGGTCTGGCGGAAGTCGAGAAGCGCAACAAGATTAAGAAGGACATGCTGTACGGCGCCGTTGACAACTCCGGCGGTTACTATCGCGGCACTGTTCGTCCTGACAGTCGTTCCGGCATGAACGCCACAATGCGGCTCGGCTCGGAAGAGTTGGAAGAGAAGTTCGTGAAGGAAGCCAAGGCGGCTGGCATGATCGGTCTCAAAGGCCATCGCTCCGTTGGCGGTATCCGCGTATCGATGTACAACGCGCTACCAGTTGCCGGCATCGAAAAGCTGGTCGGATTTATGGCGGACTTCAAGAAGAAGAATTAGTCGTCCAACTGGAACAGGCAGGAATGCCTATCCCACCGAATCAATATGCGTAGGGGCGCGGTCTCCGCGCCCTCTGTGTTGTATGAGTAATTCCGTCGCATATGAGTCCTCAACAAATCCCTTGCGCGCATTTCTTCAAACTCTCAACTTCGGTTTTCAAATGCTGAGGCAACTATGAACATCTCGACCGACGGAATGACATTCAAAGAAATCGTGCTCACTGGGGGAGCGCTGATTGTGATGGCAATTGGCGTTGCCGGAGTGATTCTGCCGATTTTGCCGGGACTGCCGCTGGTTTGGGTAGGCGCGTTCCTGTACGCCCATTTCACCGGCTACGCGGTAATCGACAAGACCTATCTAATCAACTTCGGTCTGGCGGCCGGTGGACTGGTTATTTTGGAATACATTTTCAAGGCCTATGGCGCCAAGAAGATGGGCGCCTCAAAATGGGGAATGATCGGCGCGTTTATCGGCATGATCGTTGGCGTCTCGATGGGGTCGCTTTGGGCGATGATTCTGGGACCGCTTGTCGGCGCAACACTATTCGAAATGATGCTTGGCCGAAGGCTTATGGAATCCATGCGCGCCGGATGTGGAACCTTCATCGCCTTTCTGATTGGCACGATCCTACAGGTGGCGTTGGGATTGATGATGATCGGCGTATTTCTAACGAAGACGGTGCTGAAGTAGTGGTACCCCACAGCTTGCTGTGGGCTGGGTGCGAGAAGGGCCAGGCGGTCTCGACTTGGCGGAAACGACCCACAGCAAGCTGTGGGCTACCCTGCTCCTACATTCGAGCCAACCTTAGAGGGCGCACAGCCGTGCGCCCCTACGAATCTCCAGAGCGTTCAACCCCTCATGCGAGTCTTCTGACCGCTGCAATTACTTCATCGTAGTTTGGTTCGCTGGTCATCTCCTTGACGAGTTGGATGTAGCGAACGACCCCCTGTTTATCGATGACAAATATCGCCCGTGCCAGAAGGCGCAATTCCTTGATTAGCACACCAAAGCCGTTGCCAAATGCCGCGTCACGGTGATCAGATAACGTTCTTACTTTGTCGATTTCCGCCGCGCCGCACCATCGTCCTTGTGCGAAGGGAAGATCCATACTGACTGTTAGTATCGCAACTTCGTTGCCAAGCCCGGCAGCTTCTTTGTTGAAGCGACGCGTTTCGGTGTCGCAGACGGGCGTATCGAGTGACGGCACTGTCGAGACGATGATGGTCTTGCCGCGATAAGCCGACAGCTTCACCGGCGACAAGTCGTTGCCAAGTGCTTCGATGTCGGGGGCCTGATCTCCAACTTTGATCTCATGCCCCAGTAGGGTCAGTGGGTTGCCCTTGAATGTAGTTGCTCCTGATCTTTCTGCCATTTTGTAGTCCTTTCCCTCACCCCGATAGCCACTCTCCCAGAGGGAGAGGGGAAAAGGGTGATGGGTATGCTGTTTAGCCTTTGCCGAGCGTCGTTTCGCCGGGCTGCCAGCCGCAGCCGGTGAGTTCGCCGGTTTGAAGAGCTTTGAGTGTGCGAACGGTTTCGTCAATCGATCTGCCGATAGCGGTATCATTGATGACGATAGATTTCAATACCCCCTCGGGGTCGATGATGAAGGTGCCGCGCAGAGCGATGGAGTCATTCACCAGCACATCGTAAGCCCGCGAGATGTTCTTGCTTAAATCAGACATCAGCGGGAAGGGGAGAGGTTTGAGGTCCTTCTCAACCCAGGCCAGATGCGAAAACTGGGAATCGACGGAACAGCCGATGACCTCGGCGCCGACTTCCGTGAATTTCTTGTAGTTGGCGGCGAATCCCTTGATCTCTGTCGGGCAGACAAAAGTGAAATCAAGCGGGTAGAAGAACAGAACCAACCATTTGCCACGGTAGTCAGATAGTTGGATTTCCTTGAATTCCTTGTCGGGCATCACGGCCACCCCTTTGAAATAGGGGGCTTTCTCTGTGATTTGCATTGTTCCTCCTCGAAAACTAATATTAAGGCAGTTTGCGAAAATTATCACCGGTAACGAGCACTGTCAAGCTCAATATTGTCGATGAATTATACGTCGATCATAGTCTTGTTAATTGCTCACTCCGGTGATTTCTGTTTTGATGTCTGTCTCTCATGTCAGGTTATCCACATCGTTTACGGCTTCTCGCCGACTTTACGGATAGAACACGCATCTTCCACAAAGGGTTCCCGACGGAATGGAAATCCGTGCCCGGAAATCGCCTCACTTGCGATCAATCCCCTTGACAATGGCGGTTGCTGCGGTAGCTTATCGGAAAGTTTCGCCACGGTATAAGGAGTGAAAATACATGGACAAGGTGCTAAGCTACATTCAGGCAAATCGGAGCAAATTCGTCAATGATCTGGTGGAGTTGTTGAAGTTCCCGTCGATCTCCGGCGACTCGAAATACAAGAACGATCTGCTCAAATGCGCAGACTACCTGAAAGTGAAGTTCGAGGGATTGGGACTTGCGGCCAAAGTCTACCCGACTGCCGGTCACCCGATCGTTTACGCTGAGTATATTAATCCCGCCAACAAACGCACGCTTCTGGTCTATGGCCATTACGATGTCCAGCCGGTTGATCCCCTAAATCTTTGGCTTCATCCGCCGTTTGAGCCGTTTATCGACGGTGAGACGATTTACGCTCGGGGTGCGTCGGACGACAAAGGCCAGTTGCTGGTTCACATTGCCGCTGTTGAAGCATACCTCAAGTCGGGAATACCGTTGCCGGTCAATCTGAAGTTCGTCCTTGAAGGTGAGGAAGAGAGCGGCCCGAGCCATTTATTCGAC
>JAPLUP010000097.1 GCA_026397575.1 Candidatus Zixiibacteriota bacterium | reverse complement strand
ATGTGTCCCGCCCTATCGACGGCGACATCGGTGATGTTGTCAGCCGCATTGCCACCGAGGAAAGTGGAGAAGCGAACGGTCGGTGTGGCGAGAGCGGTGGAGGTGAGGAGGAGAAGAAATGCGAACGCGCAGAAGATTAGGAGGGTTCGCAGGTCGCGACTAAAGTCGCTCCTACAAGCTCTACAAGCGCCGTCAGGAATCCCTTCCTGACGGCATTGTCCGGCTAAAATGCGCTGCACGGAGCGGAGCCGCCGGAGAAGATGTACGCAATCAGGTAGACGACATCAGAAATATCCACGGTGCCGTCACAGTTGGCGTCGCCAGCAAGCAATGGCGATGGTGCCGAACCACCGGAAAAGATGTAGCTGATCAAGTAGACGGCATCAGAGATATCGACCGCCTCATCATTGTTGGCGTCTCCCAAGGTGACCGTCCGGAAAGTAAACACCTGCGGCGACCAAGTTGATCCGCCATTACGGTCGGCAGCCCTGACATTCCACCAGTAGCATTTACCCCAGAGCAGATCGGTGGTCAATGTGTGACTTGGAGCGGTCAGATCCAGTATCTGCTGCACGAACGTGAAATGGGAGTCAATGGCGATCACCAGATCATACTTGACTGTGTCCAAAGGGTCGGGGTCAGTCGACGGCGTCCAGACAAACTGCGGTCGCAAGATCGTAAGCGCCGAAGCAATCGTATTGGCCGGTTGTGTCAAACTCACCGCTGTCGGCGCAGTGTTGACCGAATTGACGTAAAACGACCAGACAGGAGTATAGCTCGACGATTCATAGTGGTCCCACGCCTTCGCCCGCCACCAATATTGCCCGTTTTCGACCAAAGTTGAATCGACGATCAACGTCGTCAGCGAGTCTGCATCCTGTTTCTTTGTGAAGGTGAATATGGTCGTTGCGAAGTTGCTTGGAGAGACTTCAAAGGTGTAAAATAGACTGTCGTTCTCTGCATCGGTAGAATTGTGGACGATGAGGTCGGGGTGTTGCGACGACATCAACGCTTCAGGTAACGGCATCCGCAATTGCGGAATGGTCGGAATGCTGTTCATGCGCAAGCGCAGTTGAGACCAAGGTGACCACCACGATGAGACCTTCACACGAAGTCGCAGCCAGTAGTCCATTCCGTCTACGAGAGGTGCACCCGCATAAACTATTGAAGTGTCACTGCTGACAAAAGGTGCCGGGCTCCACATTTCCGCGTCCGTCCAGTTGGTGTCCGTTCCCACGGCAATTTCGAAATACGATTGTACCAGTGTGTCTTGATGGGGGAAGTAAGTCCAACTAATTCGAGGCTCGTGTACAACGATATTTAGCGGATTCGTTTGTCCCTCAACCAGCAGACCTCTTATCTCGGTGGGTTCATACTGCACGTATCGAACAGTTGCCCAATCAAGATTTCCCTCTCCACTCCCTAAGGCGACATAGATTCCGCCCAGGCCGTCGAGAGCCATCCCAGTCGCCTCTTGAGAATGTAAGGTTCCCTTGAAATGAGTAACCCACGACAAATCTCCGATAGGCGAGTACTTCATCAACTGGAATTGACCACCACCCTGGGAAACAACGTAACCCGAACCAGCGACGTATACACCTCCATCGGAGTCAGTCCTGATTACAGTACCCTCATCAGTATAAAGGCCATGATAAACTCTCACCCATGCGGTATCACCATTTGGCAGGTACTTGATGGTGACTTGTCTTGTATCCCCCGCGCCCCAAGGAAGGCTCCAGCCCGTTAAATATGCGTTACCCAGATCGTCTACGCAGATATCGTTAGGCTTATTGCTGCAATCTGTCGGTGTGTAACTGTAAGTCCTATCCCAGAGCTGATTTCCCAAGCTGTCATATTTGACTGTCGCCCATGCCTCCCAGTAGCCCGATGAAGCGGTAGGAACAATGTAACTGGTTCCCGTTACAAATACGTTGTTCAGATGATCGACGGCAATACCACACGCTTTGTCACCTCTATTGAGGGGGCTGCAGTACTTTCTCAACCAAGCCGTGTCACCATTTGGGTAGTACTTGATCGTAGCGAACACCCAAAATCCACTACCGGCCAGAGTCGCTCCACCTGTCACACAGATATTTCCTGAATTGTCCAGTGACATGGCAAGAGCTTCAGCGTAGTAGTTTGGCTCCTTGTAGAATCGCGACCATTCGAGAACACCGGCAGGTGAGTACTTCAGAGTAAGGAACTCATAATTTGCCTCTCCCCCGAGTGTTTGCGTACTCCCGGTAATGTACACGTTGCCAGATTCGTCGACTGCCAACCCGTTCGCAACCTCATAGCTCTCCGGCGATCGATGAAATATCCTGACCCACGCGGTGTCGCCGGAGGGGGAATACTTGATCACAACGATCCCATGGGTATAGGGGGGTCCGGTGTGCAAGATTTCACCCGCCACGTAGACAAAGCCGGAGGAGTCGACTTCTACCCTTTTTGCATATACATGACAGACTGTATCGTCAAAAGCAGCCATCCAAAGGGTCTCGCCGGTCTTGGAATACTTGATTGTCATAGCAGAGGTTTTCACGTCACTCGGATTCCAATGGCCAGTGACGATTACGTTTCCCCACCTATCCAAAGCAAGGGAACGAGGTTCGTCATGGCCTGCGGATCCAGCCCTTCTTACCCAAACCGTATCCGCTTGTTCAGCGACTGCCGCTACCGTCAGCAACATCATCAGCCCCATGACCAAAGCCATTGACCTTTTCATCAATCTACCTCCGCTATCAAGATACAAAACACCCCTGACATAACCTGTCAGGGAAAATTCATCCAAGTCGCAGTAATGTGACTGTTCTGGCAATGTACACAAACGTCTACGTTTGTCAAGCAGCAATTTGCCTTTTCTGTTAAGTTTTGTAGGTCGGTGTTCCGAACGAAGGCTTGCCGCTGCTACGAGTCCGATTTTGCAGAAAAATCTGCGTCAAGACCACGGATCAAATTGGCACAAAGTGAGAAACCCGACATCCCCTCTGTTTCAAATGACTGGCATTCGCCTCCCTCCCCGACTATATTCCCCGCCGTGATCGACCAGTTAAACTTTCGCATCGAGGGCAAATCGGGCAACGCCAGAGCCTGCGAGTTTGAAACCCCGCACGGCAAGATACGGACTCCTGTCTTCATGCCGGTCGGCACGGCGGCTTCGGTCAAGACACCCATCTCTACCTGCGTCCCGGTACTGAAATCATTCGAAATGCCGGTGGTCTGGCACGGTTTAATGGCTGGCGTGGGCCGACATTGACCGACTCCGGCGGCTATCAAGTCTTCTCACTGAAGGAATTGCGAAAGATCACCGAGGATGGCGTTAAGTTCCAATCAAACCTTGATGGTTCATATCACCTGTTTACCCCCGAGCGGACGATCGATATCGAGCGGGATATCGGCGCCGATATTATCATGCCGCTCGATGTTTGCGTCGAGTACCCAACCACACACTCCGAGGCAGATCGAGCCGAACGCCAGACTTTCCGCTGGGCCGAGCGCGCCAAAAAACACTGGGAAACCAACCCGCGAGATCAGGTTTTGTTTGGTATCGTGCAGGGTTCCGTTTTTCCTGATCTGCGTAAGCGTGGGGCGGAATCGCTGGTCGAATTGGATTTTCCCGGCTATGCTATCGGCGGCTTGTCGGTTGGCGAACCGAAGACGGAGATGATGCCGATTATCGAGTTGATGAATGAGTGCTTGCCGCAGAACAAGCCCCGTTATCTGATGGGGGTCGGGACACCGGCAGATATTGTGCGTAGCATTGGCAAGGGAGTTGACATGTTCGATTGTGTCTTACCGACGCGGAACGCCCGCAATGGCTCAGTGTTTACCAGTCATGGGACTATGTCGGTCAAGTCGGCAGCCTATTCGTGCGACTACCGCCCCATTGAGGAGGAGTGCGGTTGTCTCTGCTGTCATAGTTACAGCCGGGCGTATTTGCGTCACTTGCTGAACGTCAACGAGATCGCCGGACTACGGCTCTTGACAATTCACAACCTATATCTGTATCTTGAACTGGTTAGCCACGCTCGGCAGGCGATCCTGTCGGATGAGTATAATGTTTTTGAGCAGCGGTTCTTCGCCGACTACAACGAGGGAATAGAAAGTTAGCGTATAAGTGAGGAGATTTGAATGGGTTACTTGTTAATGGCAGCGCCCCAAGGTGGGCAAAGTGGCGGTAGCAGCAGCTTGCTTGGCATGTTTCTACCCTTTCTTCTTATCATCATGGTCGTGTATTTCTTCATGATTCGCCCGCAGCAAAAGCGGCAAAAAGAGAATCAGAGGATGCTGGCGGATCTGAAGAAGGGTGACAAGGTGCTCACGACTGGCGGTATGTATGCCACTGTCTTTGGTTTTAGCGATGACCAGAATAAAGTAATCCTCAAGATTTCCGATGAAGTCAAAATGGAGTTTCTAAAGTCTGCCATTGCTCAAAAAGTCAGCTAAAGCGACTAAGCAGCGGATAGTCCTCTACGGTGACAGTACACTGCGGAAAATCTGCGAACCGGTCATAGAGATCACCCCAGAACTGGGCGCTTTTATCGAGGAGATGTTCAAAACCCTCAAGCGCGCCAAGGGGTTAGGTCTGTCCGCGCCACAGGTCGGTCGGAATCAGCGGTTTTTTATCCTTGACTTGTCCTCGAACTCGCTCGATTATGATTTAATGGTCTTGATCAATCCCGAAATCGTATCGGTTTCGGGCGAGCAGTGTTGCGAGGAGGGTTGCTTGTCATTTCCGGGACTCTATCTGGAAATCAAGCGCCCAAACAAAGTGACCTGCCGCTACACCGATCTTGACGGCAACAAGATGTCAGTAACTGCTGAGGGATTGATGGCGCGTGCGATATTACATGAAAACGACCACTTGGACGGTAAGCTTTTTATAGACTACATCAACTCCGCCGACCGCGAA
>JAPLUP010000587.1 GCA_026397575.1 Candidatus Zixiibacteriota bacterium | reverse complement strand
TGACCACGTTTATTCGACAGAATACTAATATCCCAATTGCCAAGGAAGAAGTCAGGATCGATCTTTCCGATCCGCAGTTGTTCAACTATCCCTTTCTCTACATGACCGGACACGGCAACGTCAATTTTCGGGCTGAGGATGTCGAAGTTCTACAGAAGTATCTCAGCGCCGGAGGGTTTTTACTCGCCAATGATTCTTACGGCTTGAAAAAGGCATTCCTTCGCGAGATGAAGAAACTGTTTCCCGATCAGGATCCACGAGAGATTCCGTTTAATCATGGGATTTTCGATTGCTATTATAGGTTTCCCAACGGCTTGCCGAAAATTCATAAGCACGACGGCAAACCGCCGCAGTTGTTTGGCTGGTTTGTCGGCAATCGGTTGGCGGTGGTGCTGACCTTTGAATCTGACATCGGGGATGGTTGGGAAGACCCGCAAGTACACAACGACCCTCTGGAGAAGCGGACTGAGGCGCTACAGATGGGAACCAACGTATTGGTCTGGGCATTGATGCATTAGGGAGTGAACATGAATCCAAAACTGTCTCTGCAATATCTGACCGACCGGCTTAACCGTCTGCGGAATTTCATTCTTTTGAACCACTTTGGATTCGGTGTCGCGTTGATTTTGTCAGCGCTGGCGGCCTTTCTATTCCTCGGCTTTCTTTTCAATGCCGCCTTCTTCCTGACGGTCACTTTCAGGATCATATTTGTTTCTCTAGCCGCGATTGCGGTCGCGACGCTGTTTGTCCATACAATTCTCTGGAAGATTCTTACTCGACCAAATACCGAGTCGGTCGCGCTGCAGGTGGAAAAGAGCTACCCCGAATTACAGAACCGGTTGATCGCTTCGCTACAGCTCGAACGCAACCTGCAGGAAAATCGTGAGGGTTTTTCGATCGATATGATACAGGCGATTATCGGCCAGTCCGAACAAATGTGCCGTAGCATCGATTTCCACAAGTCGGTCGACAAAAAACCGCTGCGACGCGGTCTGCGCTATTTTGGTTCATCGGTGTTGGCGATACTGTTTCTCGCCGTGCTATTTCCCGGCGCCTTCAATGAGTCGGTTTACCTTTTCAGCCATCCGACCGTGGAAGTCCCGCGCAATTTGAGCTATTCGCTCGAAGTTCTCCCCGGAAGCATCGAGATCGCGAAATTCTCGACGATCAAAATCCAGGCGTCATTGCGGGGAAAATCGCTTCCGGAAGGGGCTACCTTGTATTGGCAATATGAAGATGGTCCGGTCAAGACCGAGGAACTCGCCAAGGAAGCAGCAGCCACAAGTATTGGCGCGCATCTCAACCTGAGCGACACAGCGAGATTCGCGTACGACTTCCGCGAAGTCAAAAAATCATTCGACTACTGGGTATCTGCCGGTGAAGTGAAGTCCCCCGTCTACACGATTACCGCCGTCGACAAACCACGCGTAATCGACATCAAGCTGACTTATACGTATCCGCCTTACACCGGACTGCAGCCGCTCGTCGTGGACGAAAATGACGGCAATATTTCGGCGATCAAGGGAACTCGCGTCAAGATCGAAGCCTCGGTTAACAAGACGGTGGTTGCTGCATCATTGCAGTTTGGCGGCGGTCAATCGGAGAAACTTGATGTCTCTAAGCAGAAGCTAAGCGGCGGTCTGACGGTGACAGACAACGGCACTTACCACATTACCGTCAAGGACGAACTCGGCAACGAGAATCCCGATCCCATTGAGTATCGCATCGAATCGATAGCCGATCTTTCTCCCGAAGTGGATCTCTATTCTCCCGGTGTTCCCGTCGAACTCGGCGACGACATGGCACTCAAACTCGGATTCAAGCTGTTCGATGATTTCGGTTTTTCCTCGATCAATCTGATCTACCGCATCTTCACGGTAGCGGGGGAGACCTTTGAAAAGAAGACGGCGATTGTTTTCGACAAGAAAGCCGGTCGCAGTTTCGAAATGGCCTATCCTTGGGACAT
>JAPLUP010000489.1 GCA_026397575.1 Candidatus Zixiibacteriota bacterium | reverse complement strand
CCAGGTCTTGACCTTCTGCGTCGAGTCGGTGTCAACCATAGCGCTAATATCGGAATCTTCCGCCATCGGCGAACCGACTTTCATCTTCTTTACCAGTGATGCGAATTTCCCAATGAAGGCATCGTACACCTTGTCGTGTATAAAAATGCGTTGCACCGAAATACACGACTGGCCGTTGCTGGTGAATCCACCGAATAGTAGCCGTGCAATCCCCCAGTCAAGATTGGCGTCGTCGGCAACGATCACACCGGCATTACCTCCGAGCTCAAGTACGACTTTCTTCTTACCGCAGTGCTGTTTGATGTGCCAACCGACATCCGACGATCCGGTGAACGTCAAGAGTTTGACCCGTTCATCTTCCAGCAAAGGTGCGGCTTCCGAGGATGTCCCCGGTAACACGCTGACGGCGCCTTTAGGCAAATCACTCCGGTCGATAACTTCTGCCAAAAGCAATGCGACGATCGGCGTCTTCGATGCGGGCTTAAGTACGATCGTGTTCCCTGAGGCAATCGCCGGTCCGACTTTGTGCGCGACCAGATTGATCGGGAAATTGAAAGGGGTGATACCGGCGATGACACCAATCGGGAATCTGCGCACGATGCCGGTGCGCTGCTCATGGCCGGGCAGCCAGTCGAGATCGATGACGTCGCCGCCGATGCGCTTGGACTCTTCCGCCGAGACCCGGAAAGTACTCACGGCGCGACCCACTTCGGAGCGTGCGTCGCGAATCACTTTGCCCATTTCCAGCGATACAGTGCGGGCAAATTTCTCGGCGTTCTTTTCGATACCGTCGGCGATCTGATGCAGAATCTTCTCGCGCTTGTATGACGGCAGTCTTCGCGTTACTGCAAATGCCTGATCGGCAATCGCAATCGCCTTCGTGTAGTTGGCTCGAGTTGCAGCAGCAACTTTGCCCACGAGCAGGCCGTCATAGGGGCAGGTAACGCTAATGGTAGTTTTGGAGGAAACCCACTCTCCCCCAAGATACATCTTGTAGGATTTACTCATATAATCCCCACCGCTAATGCTGATCGAATCTACTTACCGGCAGCCGCGATCATCCCTTCGACAGTGCGAACATGACCCATCTCGAAATTGGTCAGGTATACAAATGTGTCTTTGACATCCGATGCAGCCGTTGTCTTTGCCGCTTCGGAATAAAGGGCGTATGCTTCCTTCTCCAATTCCAATGCGATCTGCAAGATCTCCATCATGTTGCTCGCCTTCTGCACTCGATCGATCCGCTTGACATGCTTCTCTCCCATCGACTCATCGATTAGAGGCAGTTCCTCGCGGTTCATGGTGTCGCGATAAGTGACCCATTTCTCGGAGCGAACATACTGGTCGTAGTGTCGTTCAAGAGTCAGGAAGTGTTTGCGCTCTTCGCGTGCGAAATGCAGCATGGTTTCTTTTGCCTTGCTATCGCTAATTTTGGTTACCCCGATCTTATAGAACACGTATGCCGAGATTTCCGCTTGTATGCCCATTGTCAAATAGTTTAATGCTTCCGCACTGATGGACTCTGCCATAATCGTACCTCACTTTCTGCGCTACATCTTAGTCGCAAAGATAGGGACAAATTGAGTCGAGTCAAGTGCTTTCAAGACCAGTACTGACGCGATTGCTGGAGGGCTAGGCCGTCGGTTGGCTCTGAAGAAGTGGGATCATGGGGGTTGTCTGTTTCCCAATTACGTGCGCGCTTACAACCCCCAGACCCCATCATCTCAGTCCGCAGTTCTTGGCGAGACGTCAGTGTGACCATCGTCATAGATGCCGACGATCTCCTTAACTTGTCCGCCGGAGTCGGTTGCGAATCTCAGACGGAAATACCTCAGTTCGTCAAATGCGAAGGTGTCCTGCGACATCGGAGTCATCTTGTACTTGGGGCGTCCTTCGCGCTGATAGTAGAGTTCGCCATTTTCGAGAGTTATGACTCTCGGCCCGTACTTACCAGCATATCTCTGCAGGAGCGCAATATCAACCTTCGCCGGTTCGTCCAGGGCGCACATGATTTCGACGGTCCAGGCGAGTTGCTTCTTCCCTTCTTTATCGGTCGTGCGCTCCATGATCTTCTTGATTGCCTCTCGATGCGCCACTGACAGCGCCTTCTGCTGTGGGACGGCAATATCGGGCGCGATACCTGTCCCTTCCCAGTTGGTGCCGGTGATCGGGTTAATCGCCCGTCCCATGGGCACGCGCACGCCGAGTTTGATGCTTGGATAGAAGACGTTCATCACCGGATGCGCGCCGCCGCCGGTGTTTTCGCCCACGATCGTAGCCCGCTTCATATTCTTCAGGTTGTATGTAAACTCTTCCGCCGCTGAGAACGTGAAGCTGCTGGTGAGGATAAAGAGGGGAATGTCGGGCATCTTGTTTCCGGGAACATAAGCCTGCGTCCAGTATTGATCGATAGTATCTCGTGATCTAATGTAGAAGCTGTTGATGTGTTTCGGTTCGTCGAAGAATTGCTGGATAAGGTGACGGAACTGACGACGGCCAAGAATAGTCCGGAGACGCAGACAGCTACTGTCTGAATCCGTTAGCCAAGTAGGTCGGGTTCCCGGTGAAACGCGGAATCCGACATTGTTCTCTCCTGAAAATGTCGGGTTTGGCGCTTTGCTGCAAACCCGACCTACTGAACTTTACTAAGAATAGCTCTGATGATCGGCCAGCCATTTATCTACGTCCTGCGAACGATCAAAGTGATCCAAGAATCCGCCAAGTCGGAGCAAGACGGGGTCCGGGAGGACCAAACCACAATGCTGGCACTCAAAAGACCTCGCAACAAAATCGAGGCCCGGTTGGGTAATCCCATCTTCGTCTTCGTACGCTGCAAACTCCGTAACGCCGATCAGCCACGCCGGCAAGTCGCAAACGGGACACAACTCAGGAAAGCGTTCCCAATCACATTCTCCTTGCGAAATCTGCACGGTCTCCGGTCTGTGAGCCCTCTTCTTCGCCTCGTCGAATGCTTCCCTGACTCTCGTCAACCGGGTCTCTTGGAATTCCTTCATGAATTCCTGATCTGCACTGCTTTCTACAAATGGGAACACGAGTGATCTTGAGGACTTTAGAGTGCGAACCAACGTGATTGCGACAAATGACGCGATTTCTGTCTCATACTTGTCGTAGAACGGCATGACTGAATGTACACAAAGATTCCTCAATACCGTGATCCGCTTCGCGTGACGCTCCAGATACCCTCGAATTTCCGGGTAGAACAAGCAGAAGGACTTGGTCGTTCTCTCAAAGTCCAGAAGCTTCAGCCTACCCGTCAGAAACTCCATTTCGAATCTTCGCCAGTTGAAGTTAAGACTGATTGTCTCACCCCCCGCAAGCGCAGCCAGAGTCTCTGGAGATGGGTTCTCCAATACTAGCAGCAAATTCTGACGGGCGAGAAACCCCTTCATCAGAAGTTCTATTCCGATCGTGATATTGCCCATGATCACCTGATGGCTTCCGCATTCAGGATCGCGACTGAGGTGGAACAGATCGAGGCCCGTTCTAATGAAATCCACTCCACCGTGCGTCAGTCCTACCGATAGCGAATTCTGAACGTCTGCGAGGTTCTTCTGATCTATCATTTCAATGGTTTCGTTGGTCAAGCCTACTCGGAGCCTGACCATTAGTGTTCAAACACTTCATGGAAAATCTTGATGGCGTCGCTGCAGTCTTCGCGAGTAACATCCAGATGAGTTACGCAGCGGATCTTCGCAGCGCCGAACTGAACCGCCAGCAGTCCCTTCTCTTTGAACGCGCCAAGCACTTCGCTGACCTGCCTACCCGATTCCGCAATATCAATCACCACGATATTGGTCTGCACGCTGTCGAGATCGACATAGATTCCGTCGATTTCCGAGAGCGTCTCCGCCAGATACCAGGCGTTTTCGTGATCCTCACTCAGGCGTTTGAGGTTGTGCTCGAGGGCATAGATTCCCGCCGCAGCAATGATGCCAACCTGTCGCATACCACCGCCGAACATTTTGCGGGTCCGGCGTGCTTCTTGCACAAATTCAAAATCACCAACGACCATCGAGCCGATCGGTGCGCCCAGTCCTTTCGAAAGACAGACACTCAGCGTGTCGGCAAGACGACCATACTCAGTCAGCGGAATCCCAGTGGCGATATGCGCATTCCAAATCCGGGCGCCGTCCAAATGAACCAAGAGACCTTTTTCATCGGCGAGATTGCGAATGGCTTCCATCTCCTCCAGAGGAAAGATTGTACCGCCGGCCCGATTGTGTGTGTTCTCGATGGCGACAATTCTCGTTCGTGGCGAGTGGATGTCAAGCGGTCGGACCAGAGCACGTATCTCGGCTGCGGTCATCACACCGCGGATACCTTTGATCACGTGAAACAAAAGGCCGGAAAGCGCAGCCGCAGCGGCAACCTCATAGTTGAATATGTGCGCGCCTTCGTCGCAGATAACTTCATCACCGGGGTGCGAAATCGTCTTGAGGCAGACCTGATTACCCATCGTACCGGACGGCACAAACAGGGCTGCTTCCCTGCCAAACATCTCCGCAGTCATTTTCTCCAGCCGCATCACGGTTGGGTCATCATTAAACACATCGTCCCCCACCTCGGCATCGGCTATAGCCCGACGCATCTCCTCGGACGGCTTGGTTACCGTATCCGACCGCAGATCAACATATCTCATTTTGCCTTCCGTTCGTTCAAACGTATCGCTTCGCGGGAAAGAAGCGCAACTGGACAATGATCGTCAAGAAAAAACGCAATTGGCGGCAGGTGAATCGCCTGCACCTGCCTTATGGCAGCATCGGAAACATGATCACAAGCAAATGCATGACCAGGCCGGAGATCAACGGCACGGTGAGGTTATCGTCCCGGTGAATGGAAACCGATTCGACGATAGTCGCCACGATTGCTCCGATGATGCCAACCGTGTATGGCACCTTAGGCACCAGCAGGATGATCAGCAGCGCCACCACCAGAAAGCCGAGTGCCCCTTCGATAGTCTTGGTGCGTCGTATAAAGTGTTTGCCGTAGCGACGACCGATCATCGCCGATGCCACATCTCCGAGAATTTCAAAGGTGATGGCAGTGAAGGCGATATAACGCGGGAAGAAAATTATTGTGGCCAGGCCGCCGAGAATGATGTAAAAGGCGCCCGTGAAATTTCCATTTTTCTCTTTGGGACGGATCATCCCTCCGGGACGGATCATCCCTCCGACAACCCACTTGAAATACTGCCAGGGTCTTAGTTTGAGCAAACGGACGATCTCAAAGTCGATGTTAACCACCATCGCCAGACTCATAAAACCGATCGCCCACGGTTTGGGAAGGACTATATAGCAGAGGGGAATGAGCAAGGCGCCGAAATGGGTCGCCTTGCGCATTGCTTCCTGTCGATAGCTGATATCGTTATGAGCCACTGCGTACGGTGTCGGTCGCCGCCTTGGCTCGAGCCAGCGAGTCGGCAAGCTGGAAATAGTGATCGCGGCTTGTCAGATCCAGATTGACCTGTTTCAGGATTTCATCGTACTTGACAATGTCGTGACCGCTGGTCACTTTCTTGACCCATGTCTCATTGGCGTCGCCAATTTGCTCCTGTCGAACCGCCTGCTGCACATCAAGACGCGCCGCCTCGAAAGCCTTCATCGACTTGTGGCCGAGAACTTTGATGACGTGCCAACCCCATCGCGTCTGAACCGGTCCGGCGTACTTGCCGACATCGACAATCCAGGCCGCCCCATAAAATTCGGGACCCATCTCTTTCTCGGAGATCCAGCCCAGGTCAAAAGCGGCTTCCTTGAAATCCGGCTCACCCGGATAATACTTCAGCGCCAATTCCTTAAAGTCGGCACCCGCTTCGGCCTGCCGTTTTACATCAGCCGCCTGTAGTGAGTCTTTGAAAAGGATGTGCTGCACTCTCAAGGGTTTGTCGGAAATGTAGTCTTCCTTATGCCTCTCATAGTACCGTCTCATTTCATCGTCGGTAGGCAGCTTGTCGGTCACCGAAGTCCGATCTTGGTACATGCGGTTGACGACCTCTTCCCTATAGAAGTCTTGCATTGTCTTCTTCATGGGATCGCTGTCAGCATATTCCAATTGCCGCGCCGCTGACATCA
>JAPLUP010000061.1 GCA_026397575.1 Candidatus Zixiibacteriota bacterium | reverse complement strand
ATGACGACGCGCGCGCCTATATCATTCAGTCTTCCGGCGGTGATGCGCGTCGAGCGCTGACACTGCTGGAGTTCGCCTGTATTTCCGACACCGAATGGGAAGCCGGTCGAGCGCACATCACGCTCGAAAAGATCACGACGATTCAGCAGCAGAAAGTGCTGCTGTACGACAAGACCGGCGAAGAGCATTTCAACTCGATTTCGGCGCTGCACAAATCGCTCAGAGATTCGGATCCCGATGCGGCTCTCTATTGGCTGGCGCGGATGCTGGCCGGCGGCGAGGATCCTCTCTATTTGGCGCGACGGATGATACGATTCGCCGTCGAAGACATTGGCTTAGCCGATCCCAATGCGATGACCGTCGCCCTGAACGCCAAGGAAATCTACCACTTTCTTGGTTCACCGGAAGGCGAACTGGCGCTGGCTGAGGCAGCGCTGTATTTGGCGGTGGCGCCAAAATCCAACAAGGTCTATGATGCCTATCAGCGGGTCAATCGCACGATCGAAGAAGAACCGGCATACGAAGTGCCATATCATATCCGTAATGCACCGACCGGTTTGATGAAGGGTTTCGGGTATGGCAAAGGGTATCAGTATGCTCACGATTTCGAGGACGCAATCACAGGGCAGTCCGATTTGCCTGAACAGCTTAAGACCCGCAAGTTCTACTATCCGACTGAACGCGGGCTGGAAAAGAAAATCAAGGAACGGCTTGAATACTTCGAGCAATTGCGGCGGCAAACAAGAGAGAACCGTGACAATCTTTAGGCGAATTCAGACGTTGGTTGTATCATCAGACAGGTTGAGAACATGAACAAATTGATGCTTGAAGAGATGCGCTCGCGGCTGGCGCAGTTGAAGCGCCCGCAGGTGTTCTTAGCTTCGTTGTCGGATAGCGGCGCTCCGCAGGTGCGACCGGTAACATTGATGTTAGACGGCGATTGCTTCTATTTCGCGACGGCTCGGTCATCGCGCAAAGCCAAGCAAATCACCATAGACGGTCGCGTGGAATTCGTAACACTCTTCTGTGAAGGTGGCTGCAGCGGGTATCTGCGCGTACAAGGTCTGGCCAGGGAAATTCGCGACCCGAAGCTGGTAGAACGGATCACGACAGCCTGCCACTATCCGGTGCTGGAGTACTGGAAGGGCGTGGATGATCCGGATTTCTTCTTCTTCGAAGTCACGCCTCAGCGCGTCGAATATATGAAGCCGGGTGCAAACAGCGCGATTGAGGTAACAAATGAGTTCGTTAAGTAAGATTATTTCGGCCGTAGTCCTTTTGTGCTGCCTGATCGCATGGCCATCAACGGCAGGTGCAGACAAGCTGCTTATCTATATGGACAACGAGCAGAACAATCATCTCAAGGCTTACGGTGTGGCGTTTTGGTGTCTTAAACAGCAGGTTCCGGTCGAGTGGTTGCTAAACTATCGCGGTGGTTCGTTTCTGATGAATGATTTCGAAGGACTGAAAAATATCTGCGTTTTGCGCGGTGTTTCGTATACGAATGTGGGCGCCGCCGATGAAGGCGCAATCAGGCAGACGATTGAAGACAACAATATGGAATCGGTATTGCTTGAGAAAGCCCCCAATATCGCCGTCTATACTCCCGCCAACAAGGAGCCGTGGGATGATGCGGTGACACTGGCACTAACTTACGCCGAAATCGAATATAAGACTGTCTGGGACGCTGAAGTGCTCGACGGCAAACTTGAGGAATACGACTGGATACATCTGCACCATGAGGATTTCACCGGTCAGTACGGCCGCTTCTACAACTCGTTCCGGAACACCCTCTGGTACCAGCAGGAAGTTGCCGCGAACGAGCAGATGGCGAAGGCGCTCGGATACCGCAAAGTATCGGATTTGAAAAAGGCGGTGGTGTCGGCAATTGAGGACTACGTCGCGCGCGGTGGCATGATGTTCGCCATGTGCTCGGCGACGGAGACCTTCGATATTGCGCTGGCGGCGGAGAATACGGACATCGTGCCAAAAGAGTTTGACGGCGACGGTGTTGACGCCGACTACAAAAGCAAACTGGATTACTCAAAGTGCTTTGCATTCGAGAATTTCGATGTGTCACTCAATCCGCTGGAATATCGGCATTCGGATATCGATACCTACCCCGATCGGCAGAAATACATTCCCAACGCCGCCAACGACTATTTTCAGTTGTTCGACTTCGCTGCCAAGCTTGATCCGGTGCCGACAATGCTGGTGCAGTGTCACGTGGGTGCGGTCAAGGGTTTTATGGGACAGACGACCGCGTTCCGCAAGTCAATGGTCAAGAAATATGTCACAATACTTGGTGAAGTAGAGGGGCAGGATGAAGTTCGCTACATCCATGCCAACTACGGTAAAGGGACTTTCACCTGGTTAGGCGGGCACGATCCGGAGGACTACCAGCATATGGTGGGGGATCCGCCGACCGAGTTGGACCTTTACAAGGATTCGCCGGGTTATCGATTGATTCTGAACAACGTCCTTTTCCCTGCCGCCAAGAAGAAGGAACGCAAAACCTGATAATGGCGGTCGGTTGCCGGCCACCGCCGGGCCGAATAACTTTCGCTTTGAAATCGATGATTTTCGCTTGATTTTTTGGAAGCAGTCGCTTTATTGACACCGT
>JAPLUP010000399.1 GCA_026397575.1 Candidatus Zixiibacteriota bacterium | reverse complement strand
ACGACAAAGGCAAGCAGTTTGCCGTCCGGTGAAATCGCAAAATCGCTGACACCCGAATCAAACGTCACATGTTCAACCGCATTGGTCTTGGTCGCAGCCAGCGCTTCCAGTTCCAGCTTGCGTCCCTGCCCGGTTTTGAAATCATAGAGGAAGATTTCGCCGCCAAGTTCGTAGGCGGCTAACGAAGCGTCCTGAGCCACCGACAGATACGAAATGCTGAGCCGATGATTTGTCAACTGCGTGATCTGGTCACTGACCAGATTTTTCTTGAAAAGATTGTATACTCCGGTCGAGTCGGAAAGAAACAGGATTTCGCTGCCGCTGGGGGACCAGAATCCGTCTCGCTCGCTGCTGGGCGCTTGCGTGACACTCACGATTGTGCCTGAGGTTAGATCTTTCAGAAACAAATCGCATGCCGCAGTGCCACGGTAGCCCTTGCGCCAGTACGGCACCGCACCGCGTGTAAACAACAGCCGGGCACCGTCGGGTGATTTTCGACCATCAAACGATTCAATAGTTGTCAGGGGTTTAGCGCGTCCGCCGATAGCGGGGACTTCCCACACTTGCTGATAAGGATGGTCTCGCTGGGAAGTGAAAAGGATTCGTCGACTGTCGGTGCTCCAGCCGGAGACCAGATCATCCGCCGAATGGTAGGTGACTCGCGTTTCGATACCACCAGTGGCGGGAATTACAAAGACATCATAGCTGCCATAACGTTGCGACGAGAAAGCGATGAAATTGCCGTCCGGAGACCATTTGGGATAGGCGTCGTAGCCGACATGCAGTGTCAGCCGTTGGGCTTTGCCACCCTGCGCGGAGACAATCCAAAGATCGCCCTGATAAGAGAAACAGACTTTCGACCCATCGGGGGAAGGCGCTGGATGATGTAGATTTAGCGGCCCTGACAGCACCATGTTAGATGCTGTCAGAAGCATTAGAATCAGAAACACTCTTGCGTTCAATAGCTTACCGATCAAGGACATGCTCCAACCGTAACCAAGCATTTGCAAACCTACTAATCTGACGTGCCAGCCGTCAAAACGCAAAATCTTTTTTTGTGTGGTTTAGTAACGTTTCCCATTGCGGGCGACCCGAACCACCCTGATGCCCCTGACAAAGCCTTCGGCCGGACTGCTCTTTTAGGTTGACAATAGCTCCGAGTCAGACTAACTAAGCGCCATGTTTCATCTTGCAGCATTATCGCTTCTGCTTTCTCTCACCTCTGCCTCGGCCGATAGCTCACGTGAAGTTGTCGCCGGTTCACAAGTCCTCCAAACCACCGACATCGCGATGCTACAGCGGATCGAATCTACCGACTACATAGCCAATAAGTACTGGGAGGAATATCTGCTGCTGGACAATGTGGGCAGACTGTATGCGAATGTCCGCCCCAGTATCACCCGTTACCACAACGAGGAGCAAGGTAGCCGACAGAATCAATCCGTGGCGTCAATCATCAGCGACCGTTTTCCATTGGATGATCGAGAGAGTCGACTGAATCTGAATCATCTTCTGGGTCGCGGCGATCCGTCGGGAGGATTCCCGGCATTGCGTCTGCGCCTTATACCGTACGCGGAGGAACTGGCTGCGGATGACACATCGCCGGTGCACCGTATCGGTATCACTGCCGAATCCTGGGTCAATCCGGCTCCCGACTTGCAAGTACACCTCCGCGCGCGGGTCGAAAATCACGGTGAACTCTACTCACAGTTTGACGGTCGCAAATGGAAAAAGAAAATAACCGGCTGGCTGGACAATGCCGCTCTCTACTTCTATCACAACGGCATTTTCGGCTCTGTCGGAAGATCGTACCTCATTTGGGGACCAGAGCAACATGATGCACTGTTGATTTCCGACAATTCACCCGCGTTCGACCGCATCTGGCTTGGCTATGAACACAAAGCCTTTCGCTTTGACTATGTCATCGCCCGCCTCGACGATTTCCATCAAGGCGATTCAACGCTGGTGCGCTATTTCTCGGCGCATCGTTTGTCATTCCGTAAGACCGGAGTCTTCGAATTGGGACTGTCGGAAGTGGCATTATATGGAGGTTACAATCGGCCGATGGAGTGGCGCTACCTAAATCCCTTCCTTCCCTACTACTGGGAACAATACAATCGCGGCAGCGATGACAACATGTTTCTCGGTCTGGACGGAACGATTTACTGGCCCAAGCGGTCGCGCATCTTCGGTGAGCTGATGATTGATGACTTCCAGATCGACTTAAAGTCGGAGCCCCATCAGGTCGGTTACAAACTCGGCATCGACGCTCTGGAGCCAATGGGTCTCACACGCCTGTTCGCGAAAGTCAGCTACACGCGCGTGAATACTACGGTTTATGGGCAGAACAAACTGCAAAATCTCTACCTCAACTCCGGTGAGCCGATCGGCTATTTTGGCGGCAATGATCAGAACCGTATTTTGGCATTGCTGCGCTATCATGTCTCGACAAGCTGTGATCTGGAACTCGAATTCCAATACAACCGCCGCGGAGAAGGCCGAATTGAACAGCATCAGTCCGGCGCCGTGCCGAAAGGGGTCAAGTTTCCATCGGGCATTGTGGAAAAATCACCATCACTGCAATTAGCCATTGAACTGTTTCATTCCCAGTTCCTGCAGGGACATGTGGCATTCAACTATGCGCATTTTGCCAACTATCAGCACGTCCAGGGCCGCAACCATGACAGAATCGGCCTTGACCTGAAGGTGTCTTATTATCTGCAGGGATCATTCGACTGATGGCTGATCGCTCGGTAACGATTGATACACCGGCCAAGATCAATCTGTTTCTCAAGATCCTCAGCAAGCGGCCTGATGGTTACCATGATATCTATTCATTGGTGCAGGCGGTAGATCTGTACGATACGCTGACGATTTCTGAAATCAACAAGGGAACGAAACTGATCGGCGCTACGGCCAATGTACCACTCGATTCCTCAAACATCATTTGGAAGGCAGTGGAGCTGCTGGGCCGGCAAACGGGCTTTACACAAGGCATACAAATCAATCTGACCAAACGTATCCCGGTTGGCGCCGGTCTGGGTGGAGGGAGTTCCGATGCGGCCGCGACACTCAAAGGTGTGACCCGACTTTTGGATCTCAATTTGTCTCGGCAGCAACTGCAGCAACTTGGCGCCAATCTCGGCAGTGATGTCCCCTTCTTCTTCTCGACAGGTTCGGCGATTATTTCCGGGCGCGGAGAAATGGTTGAGGAGGTCAAGATAGCATCTGACTACGTTGTCCTTCTGGTTGTTCCCGACTTTGCGATTTCCACAGCCGAGGCCTACTCGAAGGTGAAAATTGCCTTGACAAACTCTTCCCCCAAGCCTACATTTAAGTGGGAGAAAATAAGCGCCGAACTTTTACCATTGCTCGATCAAATCGGCAATGATTTTGAAGGCCTGGTGACCGACGGCCATCCGGCAGTTTTTGCGTGTATGCAAATTCTGCGGGAGGCAGGCGCGCGTGTTGTGGCGCTATCGGGGAGCGGTTCAGCGTTTTTTGGACTGTTCGATCGAGCACCCGATCCTTCCTTGGCGACGATGATATCCGGGCGTTTTGGCTGGCAGGTTTTTAGTCTCTGCCCTGTCAAGCTGGCGTGATAGTGGAGACATCGGGACCCTTACAGTGGGAGGTTAGGGAGCCATGGAAATCACCGAGATTCGGGTGACGCTACGCAACGAGGACAAGCTTAAGGCATTTGTCAACGTCACCTTCGACAACCAGTTCGTGGTACGAGGCCTCAAAATCATCAGCGGAAAAGCGGGCTATTTCGTGAGCATGCCGTCGCGACGCATGCCTCACGGCAAGTATCAAGACATTGCCCATCCGATCAGTAGCGAGGCACGGCACTTCCTTGAAGTCAAGGTATTTGAGGCCTACGACGAAGCGCTGAAGGAGTCGGCGGAAGTAATACAGCAGGGAAGCTGGGATTCTTAGCCGCCCGCTTTTTTTTGCCGGGGCATTGACTCAGCCGAGGTAAAAGCGTATCATTGATTGAATTGGGGTGTCGACAAGTGGTAAGTCAGCAGCCTTTGGAGCTGCCATTCCCAGGTTCGAATCCTGGCACCCCAGCTTAATATCAGAATCTCCCCCTTCGGCAATGATGTCGAAGGGTTTTCTGTATGTGGGGTAAAGCGTTAGGTCTCTGATGGTGCAGTTCGAAAGTACAGTCTTCAGTAATCTGGCCTGCTCATCAGGTGATTGTTCCAGATACAACGAATATGCCCTTTCCGTGAGTTCTAAGAAATCTATCCCCTCTTGAACGTAATCGCGATTCGCCTTCTCAAGGCGTTGGATCTTCTGGGAAATTTCGTTCTGTTGCTCGGTCCACTTTGTGTGCAACTTCTCCCAGAAGGACACGTCGATCTTGTTCTCTAAACGATCGATGTAAGCCTGATCCAGCCGTTCCTGAAGCTTTGAATGCTCTCGTCGGAGTCTGCTCAGTTCTTTCTGCCGGAACTCCTTTTCTGTGTCGAAGCTCGACCTTAACGCTTCCCTGATCTGCTCAACAATATCTGGAGCCAACTTGATTCGCTTCAGAAGCTCACCGAGCATAGTGGCAAGCGCCTCCTGACGAATGTAATGCTGTCTGCATTTCCCCTTCCCGTTGGTGCATCGATAGTAAATGTACCGTCCCTTCTTGACTTCAGCCGTAATTGAGCATCCACAGTAACCACACTGGAGCAGTCCTTTGAAGGCAAACTCTTGAGTCGTCTTTTTTGACTTATTGGCTTTTCTGAACTGTTCCTGCACGTCATCAAAGAGCTCGCGTGAGATTAGGGGAATGTGTGATCCGGCGTACCTGTTTCCCTTCCAGACAAAGACGCCTGTGTAGAGAGGGTTCTTCAGAAAAGCCTCGACATAGCTGCGACTTAAAGGTGTGGCTGATTCTCGGCTGTGCAGACGGAGCTCCCGGGCCTTTTCTGCCAGCGTAGTAATCGAGTACTCACCCGAGGCATAGAGCCGAAATAACTCAGCGATAATGGGCGCTCTCTCCGGGTCGATTTCGAGTCGGTGCGTTTCTTTATTGTTCAGATATCCAAGAGGAGCTTTGCAAGGCCATTGCCCCTGCTCAGCTTTCTCTCGCAAGCCTTTCTTAACTTCTTCCGAGAGGTTGTCAATGTAGTTCTTGGCCATAAGCAATTTGATGCCGTGGATGAACTTGGCGTGAGATCGACTGTCTTTGCTGAGAACCTCACCCTCCTTGACCAAATGAATCTCAAGGTCAAGATCCTCCAGCGTAACATAGTCACGGAAGTTTCTGTATAAGCTTCTGCTGAGCAGGAATAGAGTAACCTTCTCGTTCCTGTTCCTTCGAAGAGACCCTCGTGTAGATCACGCACTTCATTTCTTGGCCTTCTCCGAAGCCAGAAGCTTCCTGATGTGATAAGTCTGAATCTTGTTGGGCTGGCTATGGCCATTAAACCAGCGGTTCACCGTGACAAACGTCACCCCGAGCATCTCGGCAATTCCCTCCTGGCTTATTCTATTCTCAAGCCGGAATTCCTCGAGCTGATTGATGAGATTCGGAAGTTTGGCCACGCATCGTAATATATAGTTACATATATCAATGTCAAGCACTATTCGTCAATTCCATCCAGGAGTTTCTTGATTTCCTTCAGAGTAGCCCTTTTGGAAGAATGTCCCAATGATGGATTTAGGAGAAGACTCCCGACGATTTCTGCGACTTGATCATCACGGAGCCTCCCGTAATTTGCCATAGTGGTCATCACGTGCTCGTGGCCGAAGTTCTGGCTAATAGCCTTCAATTCCTCAGCGGTCGTACACTCTTTGGTTGCGAGATGTACCGCAAGATGTCTGAAAGTGTGGGGATGATAGTACTTCAGTCCTGCCTCCATCGAGCGAGATTTGAGGATTGAGCGAATCGGGCCAGTGCCCTTCCAGTATACCGGCTCAACTTCGGAAGCAGTGAAGCTGAGAGAATTGATTTGCTGCGTGACTTTGCTTCTGGGGAATAGAGGTGCCTCGCTCGAGAACAGTTTTTTCTCTTCAAGAAACTGAGACCACTCGACAACATTTGCAATTAGGTGGTCGTCAAATCGAAACAACCAGGAAACAAAACTCTTTCCGAGTTTCGTTCTCACTCCTTTGCGAGAAAATTGTTTCACTTCAAGATTTCGTCTGTCGAAGCAGCCGAGAGGCAGTGTGGCGACGGCCATGTCCCGCATGCCACTGACGAGCAAAAAGGAAATTAGGGCACGATCACGTAAGTCGATCTCCGAGTTGATAGTGATTGATCCTACGAGTTGTTTGACATATTCCAGGTTCGGGAAATCGACAGAATGTATCGAAGTTGCTTCTCTGACCTTGCTCCTTTCGAGGCTGAGGTACTCGACGTCTTCCAGCCTGATTTTGGTCTTATAGCCGGGCTGTGTTGAAAGCCATAGAAAGAACCCCTTGAGGTGCTTAAGGTAGTGGTAGGTCGTGACTTCGCTCAGCGGCTTCCCTCGATTAGTCCGGTTGGACAACCACTCTTTGAAGTCGCATGCCCTGTTCCTACTGAACTTACCAAAGCTCTCATCTTTGGAAAATTCCTCGTAGACCCAGATTGCTTTCTCAGCTGCATCGACTGTGGCAATAGATAACCCCCGTGCCTGCCGCAAATATCTGAAATAACCCCTCTTCACCCTCTCGTTTTCGTACTTGATCGACATGATCAATGACCTCCTCCTAAGTCAGTGTTTGAAGCGGCATATTCGTAACCCGTTAATCTCGAATTACACGTCTCATTCATCATGGCGTCAAGTAGTGCCTCAACTCCGTTTGACGTCGTGAAGCGAGTCACTCTTGACTGACAGATTCTGCAGTTTCCCGTAATGTTGACTGATTCGCCAGAGCGTCCAATTGACTTACCTGTGAAAGTAATGTCGATTTTCGAAGGCTCCGATGTTGTGGCTTTCTTGCACCTGAGGCAGAAGAACTGGCTCACACCGAGCGGGGTGCGACCGCGCCTTTGTTGCCCGGCGAGGAAGTGCTTTATGTCCGCTCCCATGTACAACAGAGGCTTCTGCGAACCGTCGATAGTCTTCATTCCAGTCTTGTACCACGTCTGAACGGTCCGGGAGTGGACCTGCAATAGCTTCGCGATCTCGCCTGTCGAATACGAGCTCTTGTCCTTGATTCGGCGAATGTTACGAGACAGGCTCTTTCTCATTTCGACTCCGCTTATGGTCCCATTCGAGGAGAATCTTGAGAAAGTCTGAAAGGTTCTGACATGCCGCACGGTACGCGGTCGGACTCACAGACTCACCGAGAAATCTTTCATTTTCAGGCTCAGTGGAAGTCCGAGATTTCTTGCAGATTCGGTTTCGAGGGGAATCCTGTAGGAGAAGGTTTGGTCTATTGACCGACTCGGTCATCTGGCGACTTCCTTGCATGAAAATCCATGCGCCAAAGAAGTCGAGTTTTATGAGGAGGGTAAATCTGCTAACACACTTCAGTTCAGCCTGAAATTAAGTATACTGAAGACAGGGGCTGCTACAATGATTTCAGTAGGGTTGCCTATTTCTTGACTCCCTTTTCCTTGTAGAATGCGCGAAGATCACGAGTAGACTGCCGGTTCTGAGCGCGTCTGTCTGCGCCTTTTCGTTCGTAGTATTTCTGATTGCGAGCGCGCTTTCCGCAATCTCGACCCTCAGTTCGCAGAGAGCAATACTTCTTCCTTTCGCGATATGGCATGAACAATCTGCAGAATTGACATCTCAGGACGAGATTCTCGCGCTGGAGCTTCCTGCCAAAGCTCTCATAACACTCAATGAGAAAGTTTTCCAAAGGGCTTGTCGGCTCCATTTCCTGAAAAAACTCGTTTAACAATCTCACCGCATCCTGCAAACGAAGTGACATGGCCTTGTCGGTGCCAATTCGATCCGACTCGAGGGCGTCCCTCCACGCCTGCTGGTCAGAGAACTCAAAGCGGGCGCTAAGTTCTTCACTAACGATGTACCTGTATTGGCTTAGTGTATCTTCCCAAGTGAGGTCTGCAGCACGCGGTGCGTCGATAATGTCATAAGCCAAGCAGTGGAGCCTCAGCACCCATAGCAGAAATTGATCACGAGGCAAAGATGTGTTGCCTGCATACAAGCAATACATATTCCAGATGTCTTCGAAGACAGACAGATCTGACCATCGACCTTGTACGGTCTTATAGTATGCAGGATTGAATTCTGATGATAGCATGAACTTGTGCCATCTCGAATCCCGGTAGGGACTGATCCCAAATTCTAATTCCCGGCCCTTTGACATGGTTTCCATGAAGGACGGCAGAAGTAGCTCATACTGATCGAAGTGAACGGTCTGCCATTCTGGATCATCATCTTTGGCAAATCCGATCCGAATCCTTTCAACTCTGCTATTTGGATTGTCGTCCGCCAGGTCCAGACAGATCCGTGGCAAAATTCCGTCTTCCCAGCAAAATTCGTCGTAGTCAGCTTGTTCATTGAATTGCCCTTCCTGAAACAGGTTTCCGCTGACTATTTTTCCGAATTGTCGAAATTCGACCATGTGACAACCGGTTAAATGTGGTTTTCTGCGGCGAGCCCTTCGGCGGATCTAAACCTCAAACACCTTCAGCACTTCGTCGCCATAATGGTTAATGACCTTGACAGCGAACTTGCCGCTTGCCGGTGGGGCGAACGATTGGCTCTTGGTGCTGTACAGGGCGCTCCAGGCGGATTCATCAACTTCGGCGCGGAGAGCACGCTTGAGCTTGTCGTATGGTTCATCGGCGCCGGTGAAATAGGCATGTCGGACAAAAAAGCTCTCGCCGTTATAGTCTGTGTCGATAAACCAGCAGGCGATATCGTCCGTCGAAGAACTGCGAATCTCGCCGGTTGTCGGGTCGTACACATCAAGCCCACGCAATTCGACAGTGATTTGACCATCCGTCTGCTTCTTCATTTCGATGTCCGGTTCACCAAAGACCATAAACAGGTTTCCGGCGCCGGTCTTCTTGAGTAAGTCATCCCCCATCGTCAGATCAGCGTTCATGCGCGTCGGCAGCACGGTCAGATTGCCGTAACGCGTAGCTTCCTCGCTGACGTGCGGATCAAATGCGTATCCACATACTATTAGCAGATCGTGACCAAGTCCCTGAACGGTCTCTTTGGCGGCTTCCTTCACTTGTTGTGGTCCGACCGTGCCCAGTTCAGGTCCGATTGAGACCGCCACGCGTCTGACCTTTCCCTCGGAATCGGTGTATTCGCCGGCGGCATGAATCCACGAACCGGCAAATGTGTCGAGACGGTCGAATTTGAGCCGTTCGTTCTTGCGGGTATTCTGAACGCCGGTTTTGCGCAGGTTCTCGATCACCATAGTCTCAAACTGCTGATTTGCCGAATCCGCGCGCCCAAGTATTTCCGATGCCGGTCGATCATCGTCCGTCGACAGCATCCGGAATGGGCTGAGACTCTCTACCGTAAACGGTCCTGCGACACGAATTCGCTTGTTGTCTTCGTACGGTCGGTCGTAAAGGATTTCGGTTTCGGCGTGACGGGCAATCGCGGCATCGATTTCCTGCCGCGTCATCCCTTCTTTGATGTCGGGGTTATTCGCAATCGACTTAAGCGTAACATGCGGCACACGTTCGTAGACGAATCCCTTTCTGACATCGTTTTCGGTCTTGTACGATGGCGGCATTTGACCGGTCAACTCGGCTTCCTTCTTGACGCCGTCCTGAGAGTCGGCGAGAAGATAGTAGGGGTACTTGGCCGCCATCAGCCGTGTTCGTGCGAGCGCCAGAGCCACACGACTTGTATCGATGGTGATCCAGCGCCTTCCCCACTGCTCAGCGACAAAGGCGGTCGTGCCTGAGCCACAGGTCGGGTCAAGGACGAGGTCGCCTGGGTCGGTGGTCATGAGGATGCAGCGAACCGCCACAGCTGTGGCTGTCTGAACCACGTACATTTTCGGGTCGCCAAAACCACTCTGTCTTGTGTCGTCCCAGATGTCATTGTGAGTTACAAATGGGAAATCTTCGAAGTACCTCACGAAGCAAAGGGTTTTTCCGACGACGGTCAGGCGATTTGCAGAATGGAGTTTCCGCATGCCCTCAAGATTTGTCTTCCAGCCACCTTTTCCGGGGCGGAATTCGGAGCCGTTAATCTGATATGAAAAGACCGTGGTTTGACTCGCGGATTGTGAAGTCAAAGGATTCGGCCGGAATAGCCGCAGGCCGTTTGATCCGGTGCCAAATTGAGGCGACTCGTCGCCACCTATTGCACGTCGAGTTCCTCCGGGTTCCTCAACGAACCGAAAATTAGGATCATCGGAAGGATGCCGCTTGTTGAACAGAGTGCGGAATTTGACGGTCTCACGCTTCTTGCCGTA
Organism: Candidatus Zixiibacteriota bacterium; assembly: GCA_026397575.1. Lineage (GTDB taxonomy): Bacteria > Zixibacteria > MSB-5A5 > CAIYYT01 > CAIYYT01 > CAIYYT01. Next base: position 4,189 of record JAPLUP010000399.1, on the reverse strand, counting down.
CCATAACAAAACATCATAGGTGTTGTCTAAGAGAGAACTCGCTTTCCCCGTCGTCTTTCGAAAGACGATCTGAGCAATGTAGTTCTCTGACCCAAAAGCTTCGTCTATTGTCGACCGAACCAGATGTACGTTTTCATCTCCGATCTGTACAAAGATACTCCCGCTCTCTGAAAGAAGATCTCGGGCCACAATCAAGCGATCTCGCAGATAGGCCAAATACGAATGTATCCCCAGCTTCCACGTATCGCGAAACGCGCGAATCTGCTCCGGCTGGCGCGTGGCGTCCTCGGCTTTGCCGTCCTTGACATCGCGTTTGCGGGTGCTCACCTGCCAGTTGGAACCGAATTTGATGCCATAGGGCGGGTCGATATAGATCGTCTGCACCTTGCCCTTGAGACCTTCTTTTTCCGCCAGCGAAGTCATCACCAACAGTGAATCGCCCAGGATCATCCGGTTCGACCAGTTTTGCTCGTGCTTATAGAAGTCAACCATGTCTTCAAACTTGATGTTGTTGAAATCGGCGAAGAATGATGTCTGCTCATCGGGATGATCAACCTGCGACCGGCGTCGCAAATCCTCGATGATCGCTTGTGGCAAAATCTTCTCCTGGATGTAGATCGGCACCACCGGCACGGCCAGATCCTGCTGGTCTTGCTCGTCCTTGCCTTTCCAGACCAACTGCGGGTCAAGCGACGGATCGCGCGGATAGAGCATGGTCTTGGGCTTCTGCTCGTCCTCCACCACAAAATCGCGCAGTTCTTCCGTGGGGATATTCACCCGCTTGTCTTTGTGCTTGATCGAGTCGACGAGTTTTTTGGAATCGGGTTTTTTCTTAGGCATCAGTTTTTATTTCCCGTTTTTCAGACAGTCAATGATAGCATTTTTCGCATTCCAGGGATCATCTATCTCAACGAATTTCCATCGACCCAATCCACCGTGATTGTTCACGGCGGGAATCCAGAGATTTCGTGCGGTCGCTACTTTGGCGACCTTGTCCTTCTTCTTTTCGCCGGTGACCTCAATAATCAGATTCAGCAAATCCTCAGTCCCTTTGCCGTCGTCAATCCTCGCAATGAAATCGGGGACGTAGTTGTGCTGTTCACCATTCAGAGTATAGGGAATGTTGAATCCCAAGTTGTGATTCTTGACATAGCAGTGCACCTCATCCATATCTTCCAGCGATTGCGCCAGTTTCTGCTCCCAGGAGTCAGTGTCGGCGACAACGTGCGAGACGTGGCACCTGTCCGGACGCGTGGCATAGTTTGCGCGGGTTGTATCAAAATCGACGAATCGGGTTGATCCAAAGGTGTCGTAAGGTTTCAGAATCGGTTTGAGAACCGGCTCATCACTTTGAGAGGAAACGATTGCCTGATAGATGCGATCCGAAGCATCATACTTCCACTCGTGCAACAACAAGAGTTGAACGAAAGTGTTGTCGAGGCAGACGACGCATTCGCCCATCCATTGCTTGGTGATGGTCAGTATCTGGGGAAATAACCACTGGCGATCATTGCCTTCATCGTCACTGAAATAGCGGTTGAGAGTAAGCTTCGCCAGCGAGAATGCAACCTCATTGATTCTCCTATGCCGGAAGTCATCGCTGTTGTGAATGCTGGTTTCGCCTACAATCGGAGCGTTTTCCGTCTTGGTCGGAATCTCTCTCGTCGAAAGCGTTAGTTTGGAGTCGTCAGTAAATCGATAAGTTAGCTTCTCGCCTTTGATCTCGTAGCGGTAGCCGTCAACACGAGGAAACTTGATCTCGCACTCTTTTCGGTCTTCCAACGCTCTCACGCGCGTTGGCTGCGGGCCGTGCTTGGGCTCTTTGGTCATCCCTGAGCAGGGGATGAACGAGAAGGGAACGCCGTAAACTTCGGCGTACTCGGGCTCAAACTTCCCTTCGTCGTTGAGAGCGAAACTCAGGCGGCGCAATCCCCGTCCTACGACCTGCTCGCAGAGCAACTGGGTTCCGAATGCCCGGACACCGAGAATGTGAGTGACGGTGTTGGCATCCCAACCCTCTGTGAGCATTGAGACACTGACTACGCATCTTATCTGTTCTCCGAGTTTACCCGATTTGCCAACAGTGTTCATTACTTCGCGGAGGATGTCTTCGTCTGTCAGCTTCTCGACGTCCCGACCGGGGAACCGCACTCGATACTCGGACTTGAACTCTTGAATTTCGACAACTGCAATCTTCTTGAATTCCGGGCTCATAGATTCACCGGATTCGAGCTGTTTGCTGTCCACCAGAATTGTGTTCGGTCGAGCCAACCACTGGCCATTTTCGACATTGCCGAAGATCGAAAACGTCCCCGGCACGAGGACTGTCGAACCATCCGGAAGCGTCTTCTCCCATCCTGAGACGTAATCGAACACCATCTTCGAGACGTTGGTGTTGTTGCAGACTACAATGAAGACAGGCGGAGTAATACCCCGTTCAGTCGACTCCGAATTTCTCTGCCAGAGATTGTAGCTTTTTTCATAATTGCCATAGAGACTGTGCAGCGCGCCTTGAAGCTCAGCCGGAAGCTTCGGCTCGCCGCTGACCGGAGCCGTCTTTCTGCCGCTTTTGGGCAGATGCTCACGAATTTTGATCCAGAGATCGCGATACGTGGGCTGATCGCCCTGCATGGTGTCATCAGCAACAGGAACCCGGGGCACTTTCACTATGCCCGATTCAATTGCGTCGATCAGCGAGAAATCAGAGACGACCCACGGAAACAGAGTACCCTCGGGATAGCCCGAACCTCTCAGGAAGAACGGCGTTGCCGAAAGATCGTATACTGTCCTGACGCCAATCTTGGCTTTGACCGCTTCAATGCCGGAAATCCAGACCCTCGCCTCTTCGTCGCGATCCTTGGCCTCCTGTCGTTCGTCGGCCGAGAGAACCTCGTCGTCGCCGTCGGGCTTGCGGCGATAGCAGTGATGCGCTTCGTCGTTAATCACGACGATGCTCTTCTTGGTGCCAAGCTCGCGACAAACTCGGCGTACCATTTGGTCCGGTGTCTCCGTAAAAATGCCTGTTTCGCCCGCACCGAGCATCTTCTTGCTCAGCTTTGGAGCGCTGATCAATTCGCGCTGCTGGAACGCGTGAAAGTTGGTGATCAGAATTTTCGCTCTGCCAAGCTGGTCGAGTAATTCGGTCGAGATTACATCCCGCTCGCGATAGTAGTTTTGCGGGTCATTCGGAAGCAAGACACGCAAGCGGTCTCTGATCGTTATCCCGGGTGTGATGATCAGAAATGTGTCGGAAAAGCGGCTGTCCTGCAGATTTGCGAGTTTGTTCAGTGCCTGCCACGCGATGAGCATAGCCATAACCACAGTCTTGCCTGTGCCAGTGGCCATTTTGAAGGCGATTCGATCAAGACCGGGGTTGGCCGAGTCGTTTGCCTCGCGCAGCATGTTCTCGATCCAAGCATCACCGTATTTTCTGGCGATTTCATGGACATAGATCGCGGTCTCCAGCGCCTCGATTTGGCAGAAGAAGAGCTTCTTCTCGCGCTCAGGATTGCTCCAATACTCCAACAGTCGCCGGGTAGTATTGGTGACTCCGGCGTAACCACCCTGCCGCCAGATTCCTACCCTTTCGCGAATTCGGTTGACCTGCTTGTTTTCCTCGATGCGATCCTGTGTCCACTCAGTATCGAACTGAAGCTGCTTCCCCTTCTTCTTGGGTCTGGCAATTGGAACGAAATACGAACTCTGGCGACGCTGCTCGACAACCTCATCCGTAATCCCCTCTTCGTCAAACCTGAAGTGACGCTTCGGCTCGACGTATGGAGAATTGAGGATCGGGTTTTCTATTAGGACGTCTGCCATGCCTGAGCGGATCCTGTAGCTATAGCCTTTTATGTCAAAATACTGCTATCACTCCAGGAAGCAAGTCATAACTCAACTTTCCTGGCTTACAGGGACAGGATGATCCCCCACGACACCTCGGTGAACGGAGACAGCGGTTCCACGGCAGCAAGGGCCTCAGTCTGCAATCATTTCGACCCATACGCTGCCATCTTCTTGACTTTTCTTACCGTTTCGGTATGTTATCGTGAGTCACTTGAAATTCTGATCGGCAGGAGTCCGCACATTTGTGATGTTCAATGATTAGCAATCGTTTAGGCGACTACGAGATCATTCGCGAGTTGGACGAGGGGGGGATGGGACGTATCTTCCTTGCCCGCAATGTCCATCT